>NZ_JRXI01000002.1:0-21299 GCF_000813645.1 Neochlamydia sp. TUME1
TGCCTCCATTTAATTAAAGAAGTAGGATGGATAGGCAGCGCATGATGCCAAAACTCATACCCACAAAAGTATTGCCAATAAGGATTTTCTACCCATCGATGTACCACATTTACATCCGAAAGCCCATACATATGCTGCAAGATAAATAGCCCTACAACTAGCTTGACTGGTTTGGCTGGTTGCCCTATCTTTTCAACAAACAGCTTATCAAATTCTTCTTCCAACTGCTTCCATTCAATCAATTTGGATAGCTGGATAAGAGGATGATCTAGATTGAGTTCATCGCTAAAGCGGGGGTTAAAAAGACGGCCTTGTTGGTTATCTAGCTTGATTGGTTTCATAGTCAACTTTGCAAGAAATTAAGAGCTTTATAATGATTTAAGCGTAAATAAATTATAGCAATTGGGGAGAAAAAATACTCTCAAAATATTGTTCAAGCATGAAACACCCTTTAAATCATGTCGGACTATTTATATTATAGCACACGTGTATGTATGTTAGAAGAGCAGGGTATTTTTGCCTGTTTTAAGAAAAGATGCTTAGCTAGCTTGTCTATGAAATAATTTATCAAAGAAGCTTAACCTTGAATTCAAGGCCCCTCCCTTAAAAAGATGAGGGCGAGGAAAAACCCGTCCTACATTTATACAGATTACTATCCCCATAACGGCACACACTTTGAAGACTGTCTTCAATATTGAGTAAACGATTATATTTGGCGACTCGGTCTGTACGAGAAAGAGAACCTGTTTTAATTTGCCCTGCATTTGTAGCCACGGCTATATCGGCAATTATACTGTCTTCAGTTTCCCCCGAACGATGAGAAATAATAGCAGCATAGCTGTTGTTTTGAGCTAAGCGAATAGTTTCTAACGTCTCAGTTAAGGTGCCAATCTGGTTGGGTTTAATTAAAATGGAATTAGCGACATTTAGGTCAAAACCCCGCGACAGAAATTTAGGATTAGTCACGAAAATGTCATCTCCTACTAGCTGAATTTGATGTCCTAATTTTTTAGTAAGATGCTGCCAACCCAGCCAATCATTTTCGGCCAGTCCATCTTCAATTGAATCGATAGGGAACTTCTTTACCAAATTTTCTAAATAATCTACGACTTCTTCGGCTGTTCGTTCGATAAAGGGTATCTTCCTTTTTTGTTTCTTTTTCTCTTTATAAAGATGAGTAGAGTCATCATAGAACTCAGAAGCCGCGCAATCTAATGCTAGCGATACATCAATGCCAGGACGGTATCCTGCTTTTTCGATGGCTAAGACTATCATTTCCAAAGCGATCTCATTGGACTCAAGATTAGGAGCAAAGCCTCCTTCGTCACCTACCGCTGTAACATGGCCTTCTTCTCGCAGTATCCCTTTTAAAGTATGAAAAATCTCTGCTCCCCAGCGTACAGCTTCATGAAAGGAAGGAGCTCCTATAGGTCGAATCATAAATTCTTGAAAATCAAGCAGATTATCAGCATGAGCTCCGCCATTAAGAATGTTAATCATCGGGCAAGGAAGAATATGGGTATGAGCTCCACCTATGTAGCGGTATAAGGGGAGTTTAGCGTTAAGGGCCCCTGCTCGTGCTAAGGCTAAAGAAGCTCCTAAAATTGCATTGGCTCCAAAACGACTTTTATTTTCACAGCCATCACTGGCGATCATCATGCGATCGAGGCGAGCTTGATCAAAGACATGCTCTCCTACTAGAATTTGAGCGAGGGGTCCATTCACATGCGTGATAGCTTTTTGCACTCCTTTACCTGCAAAACGTCTCTTATCTCCATCTCTAAGTTCTAAGGCTTCATGCTGACCTGTCGATGCACCTGAAGGCACTGAAGCTTCGGCACTAATATCACGATCGGTAGTAATCATGACTTTAAGGGTAGGGTTACCGCGCGAATCCAAAATTTCTATAGCTTTTACTGAGCGAATATAAGACATGCTTTTACCTTCGAGTTAATTTTTTTTAAGATATAATCTAGACGGTTTGTTATCAAGTAACTCTTCTAGAGGGATAGAATTTTGAAATTGCTCGCTCTCAAATGTCTACTCATACGCTGTTAAGCACATTCTTCCTAAACCCTATCCATCAAAAAATGGATCCTTAAGCCAAGAGCAGAGGAAGGTCATTTACGAAGGCAAGGGCATAATTTCTTTAACTTCCGCAAGAAGACAGAGTGATGACCGTAAGAAATGAAGGAGCGGCAATTACTGGTAAACTTTTTAAAATTTTAATATAAAGGAAAAGCTAACGGCGTAAGTGTTCTTGCGATAGAGCTTCTAGCAAATACTGATAAGAAGCAAAGCGTAAGGGAGAAAGCTTTTCGTTTTCTACGGCTGCAAGTACAGCACATTCTTTTTCATGTGTATGAGAACAATTAGGAAACTTGCACTGTTGTCCGATTTCCTCAATTTCAGGAAAGTATTGCTCGACTTCTTCTTTATTAAGATCCCATAAGCCAAAACTTTTAATTCCTGGAGTGTCTATACACCAGCCACCAAATTCTAATGGAATAAGCTTTGCCGTGGTAGTAGTATGAGAGCCCTTTTTAGTCTTCTCAACGACTTTTCCTACTTTAAAATTAAGGCCTGTAATGGCATTAATAAGGGAGGATTTACCTACGCCTGATTGCCCTGAAAAAACGGACGCTTTATTTTTCATTATGCTTTTTAGCTGATCTAACCCTTGTTCGTTAACAATACTAACAGGTATTACATGAATCTGCGCGGCTTTATAAGCATGCAGAAAATCCTTATAAAGTTCTTTTTCAGTCGCGGGTGTGGTAGGATGATCGAGTAAATCAATCTTGTTGACCACTATTACAGGTTCCATACCGCCTTTGCGCGCGGCTATAATGTAGCGATCCACAAGAAAAGGCTTAAGGGGTGGATTGACGACGGAAACAGTAATTAATACCTGATCTATATTAGCAGCGATTAATTGCTCTTGACGCCTTGAAAGATTGTCAGCGCGCGATAAAACAGAATAACGTTCTTCAACATGCGCGATAAGGCCTTCCTGAGCATCTGTTCTTTGAAATAACACCAAATCTCCTACGGTAACAAGATTTTTAAATTGTGTTTTTTCCTTTTTTAACAGACCACGCATAGAGCAGGCATAGATTGCATCCTCATGCTCTACCATAATTCCTTGAGGGGTAATGGATAGAACTCTTCCCCGTAGTAAATCTTCTTTGGCAAGTTTAATATTTTGATGGAGTTCTTTATTTTTTTGTCGTTTATCTCTATCTGTTTTTTTGTATTTAGAACGATCTTTTGCAGAGGCTAGCTTACGCTCACGCCGCGAATTTTTACGGTCATCTTTAAAATAATCGGCTTCAAGGTCACAACCTACCCATTTTTTTGGCATACGTGGCAGATCATCTTGTTTAGAATTTTTCATAAAAGTTCTCTCTTTTGGCGCAAACTATAAAGTAAGAGTCCTGCTGCTACGGAAACATTGAGAGATTCCATTTCTCCAGACATAGGCACCGTGATCGGTGAACCTATAGAAAAAGCTTCTTGAGAAGGCCCTTGAGCTTCATTGCTTAAAACTAAAAGAACTCCTGACGAGGGCTTTACCTGTTCAAAAGGGACTCCTTTAATGTCGGCAACTAAGCCTTGTAAGTTGTTTACTTTAATAATCTCTTGTAAGTCTTTCCAAGCACCTTGACGCATAGGAATTTTAAACACAGCCCCACGAGAGGCGCGCAGGGCTTTTTCATTAAAAGGATCGCAAGTTCCCTCGAGTAAAAAAATGCCTTCCCATCCTAAAGCTATGGCTGAGCGAATAATGGTACCTAGATTGCCGGGATCGTTGATACGATCTAAAGCCAAGAGGTATTTTTTTCCATAAAGATTAGAGAATTTAGGCATAGGAGCTTCAGCTAGGATGCCTTCAGAAGATTGGAGGCCTGATACTTTTTGAATGAGCGCAGGAGCAGCTAAAATAATTTTTTCGGCTTTCACATTTTTAGGTAAAAGATGGGCAGAGGAAGCTAAGATAGTTTTGAAAGTAAGCAAAGAACTGGCCTCAGCGATTAATTTGATCCCTTCAAGCACGAGGGTCTGATGATGCCAGCGATAATCATGATTTTGACGTAGCTTTACTAAATGTTTAATTAAAGGATGCTGAGGGCTAGAAAGTTCTTTCATAAAAATAAAGATTTATTACCTTGGGATAGCTAACTATAACTTTTTTTACTCCATCTTGCAATAGATGAATCGAGGCCTCTCTCTCTTCTCTCAAATTCTTTAGGGATTACAATGCAGCGTTTTGTTTGTCGCCTTAAGCAATTTTTTTAATTTACTATTAAGTATAAGAGCTAAAAATATAGCTTAAAGATTTTAGACCGTTCATTTTAAGAGCCTATAAGCATTTTCAAAGCGATGAATATCTTGCCTAAAATATCTCCTATTTTCATTGGAGGTTCTAAAGAATTTTAAAAGAAAGTTAAGGTATTAGAGGAGAGCTTTGTTTTTTAACTAGATTGATAAGTTTCTTGTTTTTTTGAAGTCCATAGCTGGCATGCCGAAGCGCTTTACCATTTTGTTGAACAGCTGTCAGCACCATGTTCTCATCATTTTTAAAATTTTGGCTAGCATACTCAAGGGCTAAACCATTTTGCTTGAGAGCAACAAGCACAACATTTTTTTTATCCTTTAAAGCGGGGCCAATATACTCAAGGGCTAACCCATTTTGCTCAAGTGCAGCAAGCACGACATCCTCATTATTTTTAAGTTGTTCGCTAGCGTACTGTATGGCCCATCCATTCTGCCGCACGGCTTCAAGTACAATTTCTTTATTATTTTTAAGTTTTTCGTTAGCATACTGCAGGGCCCAGCCGTTCTGTTGAACGGCGGCAAGTACGATTTCCTTAGTATTTCTAAGCTCTTGGCTAATTTCTTGAAGCGTCGAGCCATCTTGCCGGACCGCAGCCAGGACCACTCGCTTATCATTTTGAAGCTCTTTGCTAGCATGCTCAAGCGCCCAACCATCTTGCTGAACGGCGGCAAGCACCACACTTTTGTTGTTTTTGAGGTTTTCACTCGCATACTGAAGAGCCATGCCCTTTTGCTTAACGGCTGCAAGTACAATATCTTTATCATCCTTAAACTGTTCGTTAACATATTCGAGCGCCCAACCATTTTGCTTGACAATAGCAAGGATCAACCTTTTATTGTTCTTAATCTCTTTATTGCTATTTTGGAGGGCTAGGCTCTTTAGTTCGACATTTGGTGTTACAGTTTTTTTTCCCTTGCTTTTACGGCAAGTAAAATCATAAATTCCTATGCTTATATTTCCTAGAATAGGAATCAATAAGATTATACATCGTTTAAAGCTTTTAAGTCTGAGGTGAGCATAATAAGGGCTTTCAGAAGAACTCTGCTCTGGATTAAAATGTAGAAGGACACATTTTTGGAAAATATCAACTAAATTAGTCACTGTGCTAACTAGGGGAATATAGTCTGCAATATTATCAATCGAACAGCAAGCTTGAGATAAATCATGGATTTTCATTAGGGCTTCCATGTCAATTGGTTGAACTAATAAGGAAAATAATTTTAATTAAAGAATTATTTAAAATCTATAAGCTTTATTTTTCTTCCATTTAAGGGGAAAGTGTAGAGCAAGGGAAAGTAGGCCTATTTATCCCCATGGTTTTAAGGGATTTTAGGCGCCCGAATTTTGATCAATATGCCTTTTTAAATAAGTACTAAAGTTATCTATTTCCTAGTCAGCCTAGCTAGTTTGATGAGCTCCTCATTTTTTTGTAACTCCCGGCTAGCATATTGAAGGGCCCAGCCATTCTGTTGGACAGCCGCCTGCACAATATCTAGATTGTCTTTAAGTGCAGAGCTAACATATTGAAGGGCCCAGCCATTTTGTTGGATGGCAGCAAGCACTACATCCTTATCATTTTGCAGTTGTGGGCTAGCAAATTCAAGAGCGTAACCATCTTGCTTAACGGCGGCAAGCACCACATCCTTATCGTTTTTAAGCTTTTCGCTAGCATAGCGAAGCCTTGAAGGTCTTTTTTTAACGGCAGCCAGCACAATGTCTTTATCGTTCCTAAGCTCCTCGCTAGCCTCTTCAAGGGCCCAGCCCTCGTTCTGAATGGCAGCAATGATCATCTTTTTATTTTTTCTAAGCCTTTCGCTGGCCTCCGCAAGAGCCCAGCCGTTTTCTTGAATAGCAGCAAGTACAATCTTGGGATCATCTTTAAGCCTGGGGCTGGCATATCGAAGGGCCCAGCCATTTTGCCGAAGAGCCGTAAGTACAACATCCCTATCATTCTGCAGCCTAGGGCTAGCAAACTCAAGGGCCCAGCCATTTTGCTCGACTGCAGCAAGTACAATGTTTTTATTGTCTCTAAGCTCTCGGCTAGCATATTGAAGTGCTTCGCCATTTTGCTTAACGGCTGTCAGCACGATATCTTTATCTTTTTGAAGTTCTAAGCGAGCGCCCTTAAGAGCAAGTCCTTCTTTCTTAACAATAGCAACTAAAGCCTCTTTATCTTTTTGAAGAGTTGTAGGTTTAGAAGAAACATTCTTATCTTGTTGCTTTTCGTTATCTTTTTTTTGATGCAAAAAGTCTAGGATGGCAATAGTGAGATTACCCAAAACAGGAATCAGTAAGGTTATGCACCTTCTAAAGCTTTTGTCGCTAAGGTGTTTATAGTAATGGTTCTTTACTAAGCTTTCCTTTGATATGAAGGTCGAGATAATGCATTTCTGGAAGAGATCAACTAAATTAGTGACCGTGCTGATAACAGGGATATAGTCAGCGATATCATCTATCCTTCTGCATGCCTGAGATAAATTGCTTATTCCCATTCTGTATCTCCTTAATAGCTTATTTAGACTTAGAAACAAATTTAATTTTAGAGTCATTTAAATCCAACAAAAAAATGATTTTTTTCTCCGGTTATTCAAGGGCTTGCTTTTTATTGTTAAAATTAGATGTAAATAATATTTTTAAATCCTTAATTTTATTTCTTAAATGAAATGATCCTTTTAGAGTGTTAGATAAGCTAATGAGAATAACCGTAAACGCTGATCTTGCTTCCTTCCAAGACTTTTAACCTTCTATTGCTTTGGCAGGATTAGCTTGTTAGTTTGCTAGATAATTATGGACAGTTTTTTATTAGTATGCTCTATGTTTAAAAAACTTATCATCTAATGTTTTTTATACTGCCGAGGGCTTTAATATTTTAAATTATTCCATGTGTCTGGCATAAGCTGCGTACAGTAAAGAGTTTAGTGGTATATAAGTAGGTTCTGAAAATTGAAAACCTGGGGAACAAGATTGAATAGATTTTAAAAGGAGATATCCGAAAGTTTTCTTCCGTTTATCATAAAGGAAAGGGGATTTTTTATTTAAAGTATTTAAAGGAAGGGGAGCTGAAAGGGCTTAAAGATGTTTGGCTAGTCAAAGAATAAAGCAGTTTAATTTGGCCATTCAGGATATTTCTAAAAGTATTGCCTAAATGCTTAGTTATCCTGAAAGGCCAGAATTGTTAGAGAGATATTTGCTTTTATTCGAAATTAACCATGGGTGGTCCACAAATAAAGCAAAAGAAGAAGCTCTTTTCTGTATTGAAAAGTATTAGCTTGGAGCTTTTATACCCCAGCTGCTAATCATCAAACAAAATTCCTCCCTGCGGCCGGTTCTGCAGTCAATATAAAAACATTTCATTAAGCTTAGAAAGTTGCTTATATTAGCATGCAACCCGCTGGATTAATTCCTCTACCCTTTAATTTACTTTATTTAGCTCTACCAAAAAGAGTGAGGGCTCCTCCTCCTACGATCATAGCTATTCCACCAATAATGTACCACATTGTATTGTCTGTATAACGGCCCGTAACATCTTCCACAACCTTCTCTGTGAATGCTTGAGAAGAATTGATGCCAAATAACAGAAGAGCAATTCCAACTGCTAAGCTAACCAAACCTAATATACGCATAAATTTCTCCTGAGATAAATAATTTAAAAATTAGCTAATTTTATACGAGTGATAGAAAAGCTTTTCACGTTCTCCATTCTACTATTTCAAGCTGTAAAATTATTATAACTGGCTTCTATATTTTGTATAGTTTTTTCCTAGCCTTAAAAGATTTTTGCAAAAGCCTTTAGTTTAAATTCGGCCAATGTTTGGACTGCTGAAGCATTTTTATGCTTTCCTCAGGTGCTTGCAGATTATGCAAAATAGCGTTCTTTTCCGCTTCTTGCAATAAAAGGCCCATGCTTTTACCAGGTAAAACTCCCAGAGATTTAAGCATACTGGCAGTCACTAAAGGCTGTTTTTTTATCGCTCGTTTAATATGAGGTTTCAAGCGTTCCTGATTTTGTTCATGCTCTTGATAAAAAGCTTCTTCACTATCTTCAGATAGGCGGGCTGCGAAGATCTCTAAACATACTTGAGAGTATGAATGAGCGTAAAAGTGGACCCATTCAGGATCAGAAAGCCCTGGGGCTAAAGATAAAAGTTGTTTTCCAGTCTGCACAAAAGTAGCAAGTTTGGTCTCCTCCGTGCTGAGGCGCAAGTAACTGCAAAGGTTTTGCAACTGTTGCGTATCAAAAGAGGGGAATAGCTCAAGGATATATAAAATAGTAGGAGTATAGGTAGGGAATTTGGAAAAAGGGCTAAGGTATTGACTTAAATCTTTTAGATGCAAGTGAGCAAGTGAAGGAAAAATAACTGGCAATAGACCTAAGCGGTGCATTTCCATCAAAGCATTTGCGAAATGAGGGTAGCCAGCCATTTTTACAAATTCTTTCCACACCCTTTCTATAGCAACGGCTGGAAAAAGAGTGTTAGCCTTTTCTTGAATAGCTTGTTGGGTGGCTTCATCTAACCGAAAATTAAAGCGGGCAGAAAAGCGTATAGCTCTTATCATGCGTAAACGATCTTCAGAAAAACGTTCAAAAGGGTCTCCCACTGTGCGGATAAGGCCTAATTCTAAATCTCTTCTTCCTTCCACGTAATCATAAATCTTTTCTTCCAAAGGGTCATAGAACATGCTATTGATAGTAAAGTCCCGGCGTTTTACATCTTCTTCTTCATTTGATAGCTCGATGCTTTTTGGCTTTCTACCATTGACATATTCTAAATCTTTTCTGAAAGTAGACACTTCAAATTGATATCCCTCCAATATGACGATGACCACTCCAAAAGCAAGGCCTACTAAGAGGGTATGAGGAAAAAGTTTTAAAATCACCTCAGGGGGTGCATCGGTAGCAATATCTATATCAGCTGAAGGTTGGTTCATCAAATAGTCACGTACCCAACCACCGGCAAAATAAGCTTTGTATCCCGCTTGGTTTAACTTTTTTACAATATCTGTGGCTAATTTTTTAATATACATAGAATCATGTTACTAAAAAAAGCTATAAGGAGGCAAGAGATAGCAGGGCATTCTTGCTATCTATAAAACTAACGATCATCTATTTTTCTTTTTCAAAGACGCTTGAGAAATGCTTTTATCTTTTGATATCCTTCTCCTTGCTTGCTTATGGATCATCCTTTATACTTGAGAAGTTTAAGCGAGTAATAAATATTATGCCTTCAAAAATTCGTGTTCTTGATGAACATACTATTAATAAAATTGCAGCAGGCGAAGTCATTGAAAGTCCAGCTTCTGTAGTAAAAGAATTAATGGAAAATTCTTTAGATGCAGGCGCTACAGAAATTTGCGTAGAGATTAAAGGAGGGGGCCGCCAGCTTATCCGCGTGACTGACAATGGTGCAGGGATGCAGCAAGATGATGCCGTACTTTGTTTAGAACGCCATGCTACCTCTAAAATTAAAGAAGTAGAAGATATCCAGTCAATTTTTTCTATGGGGTTTCGAGGAGAAGCTATTCCTTCAATTGCTTCTATTTCCAAATTCACTCTCTTGACTGCTCCGCAAGAGGGAGGGGAAGGCACCCTTGTGATTGTGGAGGGAGGGAAACTCATGCACTGTGGCCCTGCTGCCCGTGCTCCTGGAACGACGATTGAAGTAAAGTCTCTTTTTTTTAATGTCCCGGTAAGAAGAAAATTTCAAAAATCTCCTGCCTATGAAGCTCAGGAAATTCATAAAATCATTACCCTACTTGCTCTTGGCTATCCTCATGTTAAATTTCAACTGATCAATAATCAGAGCCATGAAATTCAAACCGGAGGCTCTTCGGGCAAAGCTTTTTCCCATCAATTGAAGGAGAGAATTGCTGCATTAATGGGAGCCGAATTCGTGACGAGCTGCTGTGAAGTAGAGATTACAAATGGTGATTATAGCTTGCATGGATATGTAGGGGCCCCTCATTATTCTCGTCAAAATCGTACCGGTCAATATCTTTTTATTAACAAGCGCGCTGTTTTTTCTCCCTTGATATCTGCAGTTGTGCGAGATGCCTATGGCACAAGTTTGCCGACTAATCGACATCCTATTTTTGTTTTACATTTGAATGTGCCCGGCGAGACCGTGGATGTAAATGTTCACCCGCAAAAAAAAGAGGTTAGGCTTCGTCAAGAAAATATATTAAGAGAATTAGTTCTTAAAGGAATCCAACAAGCTATTCATAAAGGCAATGTAAGTTCTTATCAGGATCATCAGCCTATTCATGAAGATTTTAGTTCTCCTGCTTCTACTTCCACCTTTATAATGCCTGCCGTTAAGCCGGCATTTTCCTTGCATCCTATACAAGAGAGAAATTTAGCCAGAGAGTATCAACCGCTGCCCCCTATGGCTAAGGCTCCCTCTAGAGAGGAACCTCAGCCTTCTTTCCTTGCTCCTCTTGCCCAGGAAAAACGTTCTTTCCCACGTGTTTTGGCAACGATACCAGGTTATATTATTTTGGATGCTTACTCATTAGAAGCGTGGAAACAGGTATCCCCTGATACACTTTGCTTAGTGGACCAGAAGGCAGCGCATGCCCGAGTGATTTTCGAAAATTTGTTGCAGGCACGCACTGGAAATGCAGCCGTTCAATCTTTATTGATTCCTCATCATATCAATTTGCCCCCCTCTGAAGCAGCCGCGCTATCTACGAACCTAGACAATTTTGCGCAGATAGGGGTGCATATCCATGAAAGTGGGCCTCATAGCTTTATGATAGATGCTGTCCCAGCTACATTTGGAAACATAGATCTCTCCAAATGGGTAGTAGATCTGTTAGATATGATGCACAGCTTTCCTGAAGGTAAAATGATGGATAAAGAAATGGAAAAACGCTTATCCGTAGCAGCAAGCCATGCTGCCGTCCATTACCGCAAGCGCTTGCAAACAGAAGAAGCTCAATCGATAGTCAATCAATTGTTTGCAACCTCTATGCCTTTTTTTTGTCCTCAAGGAAAATCTACTCTTGCTTTTATAAGCGCCGAAGAGATATTTAGAAACTTTAAAGGGTAGTCTATGAATTTTCAAAACCGTCTAGCAAAAGTTGAAAAAGTTCTTCATGATTCTAACGTTGAGGCTTTCCTTGTTGAGGATCCTACCAACCTTTACTATTTGACTGGACTAGTTTTATCTGCGGGAAAGCTGCTTATTAAAACTCAAGGCAATTCTACTCTTTTAGTGGATAATCGTTACTATGAATATTGTAAAAATCAAGCACCTGTGCCTGTTTTTTTAAGTGATAAAAATTCTTTAGAAAGCTTGCTAGGAGGAGTTAACACGCTAGCCTTTGACGGTGAGACGATCTCCTATCAAACCTATGCAAGCATGCAAGAGAATTTTAAAGATCTTAAATTGGTTTCTTTAAGTCACTCCCTTCAAAAAATTCGCAGTTTAAAAGATGCGCATGAAATAGCTATTCTTCAAGAAGCCGCTCAACTGGGAATGCAAGGATATGAATATATTAAAAGCCTTTTAAAAGAGGGGGTAAGAGAAGACCAATTGGCTGCCGAGTTAGAGATTTTTTGGAAAAAAAACAAAGCCCAGGGAGTAGCTTTTGAGCCTATTATCGCTTTCGGAGCTAATAGTGCTTTACCTCATTATCGCCCAGCAGAGACAGAGTTAAGGGAAGGAATGACTGTGCTTTTTGATGTAGGCGTAAAATGGAAAGGTTATCACTCGGATTTATCCCGTACACTTTTTTGGGGTGAGCCGCCTGCCATCATGCGGAAAGTTTATGCAATTGTAGAAAAAGCTCAGCAACGCGCCATGGCGCTTTGTAAGCCTGGAATAACTATAGGAGAATTGGATCGGGCAGCTAGAGACTACATCTCAGCGTGCGGTTATGGGGAGCATTTTTTACATAGCTTAGGCCATGGAGTAGGCTTAGAAATCCATGAGTGGCCTTCGCTCCGTAATAAAGAACCTTATCAGCAGCTGCCGCTGCAAGAAGGGATGGTCATCACCATTGAACCTGGCATCTATCTTCCTGGTATAGGAGGCGTGCGTATTGAAGACACCCTCCTAATTACTTCTACCGGCTATCAAGTCCTAGGCTCGTGAGGATGGACGGGGTTCGATTCTTAAAGATTGGGCATATATATCCTTCTCGAATTGGTTTTTATCTGTTGGGGGTTGGGAGTACCAATCGCTTTCCTTTACCCCTGCTAATTTATCTTTCCTTGAGGTATGAGAAGTCTGTAATTTCGTAAGGTCATTGATTAAAGAATCTAACTTTTTTTCGTCCGTTTTTACATTCTCTTCAGCAATTTCGATGTTTCTATCATTTTTTAACTTGAATTTCTCCAGCATTCCCTCTAAATCCATAGAGGAATTTTTCGAATAAATTTCTTTGGCCACATGATAAAGCCACTCTGCAATCTCAATTTCTTTTTCTAAGTTTTCTTTACTAAATTGTTCTTCAGGAGCAATAGCTTGGCCTGATTTTTCGGCTTGCTGGATTCTTTCGTGTATATCTTGTAGTTGCTGGTTTAAATGAGCTTTATGAGTTTCATAAGAAATGCCTGCTTTTTGCAACTGAATGTAATCGCCAAATTTTTCTACTTTTAAAGCATAGGAAAGTTCTAAGCTTGCATCACTCTTTTTATAAGAAAGCCTTAAAGAAGAAACGTTATTCAATTTAGCCTCATTAATTTCTTTACTGATGCTTTCTATCTGTTTGTTTAAATTATTAATTTCGGCGGTTAATCCTGCTGGCGCTTCTTTAAATGAAGAAATGTATTTTTCAATTTGGCGTGTTTCATTTAAATCTGCTTTAGACTTCATATATTTCTCTCCATCTAAAACAATTCTTGATAATACTGTATGTATCATGGGAACGATGGATAAACTAGGGTTTCCCTCAGCAAATTCCATAATTTTATTTAAAGAAAAGTAATTAGGATTTGAGAAGCTTTTTTCCAAATTTGCATATATATTCTTTGTTTGCCGTGGAAGGGCGGCAAAAGTTTTATGCAGCCGCTGCACACTTCCTTGATTTAATCCTAAAAAAATTGCCTGGGCAGTGGCAAAATCGCCATTTTTAAAAGCTTGATCGGCAATGCGAACATACAAATCCACCACTTTAACACGCTCACCTAAATTGTCTGTGTTAACAATTTTTGAGGTTGTAGAATTGCTGATCATATTTGACAACTTAACCCACTGATCTATATGAGGGCAAATCTCTGCATATTCTGATTTTTCTCTTGCACTCTCATTTTTTAAAAGTTCTTCTTTTGTTATATTTTTAAAAATATCTGCAAATAATTCTTTAGTTTGTGCAGCCCTTTCCTCCACCATCGTGCGGTTGGCTCCAGTGCTTTTAAAGGGTGCAGAGATTGTATGGCGGATGTTTTTTAAGGTAGCACTATTATCAATTTTTGATTGCAGGCTACTTTTTACTTCGCTTGTCTTGCTTTGCGCTTTTTTAAAATATTGCACAGTTTTATCTTTTAAACGCTCAGAAGCTACCTTGAAATTTTTAGCAAATTCTTCTCTTCTTTCTGAGGAGGTTATCTCTCTAAACGAGGAGAGTGTAGAATGTTTGACCTTAAGGGCTGTCGTTTTTATGGCGCGAGCAGAAGTTTCTTTAAACGTTGTCACTTTGTGGTTCAGCAGCGATTTAATTTCGCCTAGTTTTTCTGCTGATCTATTTTTATAGTCTCCCGCTTTTTCTTTAGCTTTTTGAATACCTTCCCGAGCGTTAAAAAAAACTTCTTGTCTTTGTTCTTTGTTTGTTAATCTCTTACTTTCTTCAAAGGTTTTCTTAGCTATAGAACTTACCTTGGAGGTTGCGGCTTGAACAAGGGAGCTAGCTTTATCTAAAGTAAAAGAAGTAATTCGATGGGATTTAAGCTCGGGAGGAGTGGGTTCGGTTGATTGAGAAAAAGTTTTTCCTAACGGAATAGACTCTAAGGAATTTTTTTGGCTATATATATGCCCAGTAGGAGAAACTTTTGGTTGGCTAGGAATAGCTGGCAAGGGCTTATTAGGGGGTAAGGGTTTAGTCGTTGAGGGAGTTGTTGCGAAATCAGAAGGAGAAAAAGGCTTGTTGGCTATAGAAGACATTTGCACACCTCATAATTAAAATCCTACTAATAGTTATTATAATATAATTATTAATTATTATTTAATTATAAATGTAATTAACTTTCGTAAAGTGAGGTGTTAATTAACGATTGCAAGCTGTAAGTTCTTAACTTTAAGCTTATTTTTTATTCTTTTAAAAAATTAAAAATTTACATTTTATCTAAATCTTTAAAAGGGTAAATATGCTTTTGAGCAGCTTAAGCTTGTTAAAAGGAAAAAAAAGGGGCGAATTTTAAACCGGCTAGGCTTAAAATGAACAATTTAGCACCTAAAGTTTTCTTCAAAAATTTTACGATAAAACATATTATAAATAAAAAGCTGTTCTTATTTGAATGTAATTCCATTAAAAATGAGTTTTAGATCTTAAATTTTCATGCTAAGCTTTAGACAAAAAATATTTCTTTCCTATCTTGTTGTATTTCTAGCCTTTCTTGTGTGTTTATATCCTTTTGCTACCCGTACAGTTCAGAAGATTGCTACCCAGGCTATGTATGATAGCTCTCAAGCTTTAATTGAAAAAATTCAGACAGCTACTAATGATAAAGCTTTAATACGTCGTTTAAAAGAACAAAAAGCTTTATTTTTTTTTCGTATTAGTGTTGTCAATAATGAGCGTAAGGTTTTGTATGATTCTCATGCTAAAAGAATTTTAGGCCTGCGCTTTAGCCAAGAATATATTGTTGAGCATCCTGAAGTCTTAGAGGCTTTTAGAACAGGGCGTGGATATAATGAGGATTACTCGGAGCTATTAGGGCAAAAATTTGCCTATTTAGCGATTGCTTTTGATTTCCATGGTAAACCGTATGTCTTACGTACAGCTTTTCCTTATAAATATGTGACGGAGCTAACGCATGATTTTGAGAGAGGAGTGATTGCTTTAGCTGCAGCCATTCTCATGCTTTTTAGCTTGATGACCTGGTTTATCATTAATCACTTAACCAGTCCTATTCACCAGATTATTAAAGCAATCAATCCTTATCAGCAGGGAGAAACCCATGGGGTGCCTTTAATTGAATTAAATAGCCTTAGCAAAACAGATGAGTTTATCAAGCTGGCCGGCACTTTAAATTCCCTTTCCATAAGGATTCAAAGCCATATCGCTAATCTTATACAGGAGCGCAATGAAAAAGAGGCTATTCTTGAATCGTTAGGGGAGGGCGTGATAGCAGTCGATGTTCATCGGGTGATCACTTATGCAAATAATATGGCTTGTAAACTGCTAGAAAATACTCACCTAGTAGGTAGGTCTTTTAGCGATCTTTCTGATGAAATTCAGCATTCTCAGACATTTCAAGCTCTTTTGCTCAATTGCCAGGCTCAAAATAAGGTGCTAACAGATGCTGTGCAAATTAAGCATGATTCCCAACGATTATATTTAGATCTAGTCGCTGCTCCTAAAAAAGAAAATAGCGGTGCTATTGTCGTCCTTCAGGATATGACAGCCCATTACAAGCTTTTAGACATGCGTAAAGACTTCATTGCTAACGCCTCTCATGAATTAAAGACCCCTATTACCATCATTCGAGGTTTTGCTGAAACTTTACATGACAATCCCGATTTACCACCCGAGACTTTTAAAGAGGTTACCTCCAAAATTGTACGCAACTGCTTAAGAATGAATAATCTCATTAAAGATCTTTTAACATTAACGGATGTGGAAAATTTACCTGAATCGCGTTTAATCCATTGTGATGTGCATGAAATTATTAAAAATTGCTGCGAATCGGTTAAAGAGGTGCATCGAAATGCTCAAATTATGATTGAGAAACCTGGCGATCAAGAGATGACTCTTGAAGCAGATCCTCATTTATTAGAACATGCCTTTATTAATCTTATCGATAATGCTGCTAAATACTCGGTTGCCCCTCCTCAAATCACCATTTATCTTCAAGCCGAGGAAGACAAAATTATAGTAAAAGTTGCCGATAAGGGCATAGGGATTCCAGCTACCGATCTGGAAAATATTTTTCAACGTTTTTATACAGTAGATAAGGCTCATTCTAGAAAAATGGGCGGCTCTGGCTTAGGGTTATCTATCGTAGAGACCATTGTAGAAAAGCATTTTGGCCATATTACCGTTCAGTCAGAAATCGGTGTAGGAACTGTTTTTACTGTTAGGTTGCCTATTAATCGGCAGGTACGATCCTCTTTCAAGCATGAGTAGTTAAAACAAACCTGTTTTGGTATTTTATTAAAGCGCATTTATATCCGTTATCTACCTTCTCTCTTTACCCTTTTTTTACAATCCCTTATATGTATTAACAACACTTCTAACAAAAGACAAATAATGCTGTTGACAGATATTTCAACCCTGGCCGCCACTATAGCTAACGCTAATGAAAAGTTTATGCTTGCCCGCCAAGAGATGGGCAAAGCTATCGTGGGGCAACAAGAAATGGTTAACTACTTGCTAATAGCTCTTTTAGCTAATGGCCACGTGCTCTTAGAAGGCTTGCCTGGTTTAGCAAAGACTTTAGCTATAACCACTTTAGCGAAAGTAGTTGATTGTGAATATAAACGCATACAATTTACCCCAGACCTTTTACCCGCTGATTTAGTGGGCACTTCAATCTACAACTTTAAGGAAGGATCTTTCTCTGTTAGCAAAGGCCCAGCTTTTACGCATATCTTGTTGGCAGATGAGATTAACCGTGCGCCAGCAAAAGTGCAATCGGCTCTTTTAGAGGTAATGCAAGAGCGTCAAATCACTCTCAACGGCCAAACTTTTCATTTGCAAGAGCCTTATCTAGTGCTAGCTACAGAAAATCCTATAGAGCAAGAGGGGACTTATCCTTTACCTGAAGCGCAAACCGATAGATTTATGTTAAAAGTCACCATGGATTATCCCTCCAAAGAAGAGGAAAAAGAAATTCTAAAACGCATGGCAAATTTAGGCTCTTCCATAAAGGTAAAGCCTATATTAACGACAGAAGAAATACTTAACGCGCGTAGAATGATCAATGAAATTTATATGGATGATAAGATTACTAACTATATCTTAGATCTAATTTTTGCTACCCGCTACCCTAGCCAATATGGCCTGGATCTTCAATCTTTATTGCTCAACGGAGCTTCGCCACGTGCAAGTATTGCTCTTTGCATTGCTTGCAAGGCTAATGCTTTTCTTGAAGGCCGCGCTTATGTGGTGCCTCAGGATATTAAAAAAATTGCACCCGCAGTCTTAAGACACCGTCTACGCCGTTCTTATGAGGCGGAAGCCGAGGATGTGTCCACCGATGAAATGATTGAGCGCATTCTAAAAACTGTTCCTGTACCTTAAGCTTGTTAGTAGCCCATGGTTGAGTTTAACGTAGCTCTTTATAAGAAAATTCATCGTCTTCAAATCCAAACGACTCAGCTAGCTAATGATCTGTTGGCAGGAGCCTATCGCTCGGCTTTCAAAGGGCAAGGTATGGAATTTGAAGAAGTGCGCGAGTATCAGGCAGAGGATGATGTTCGTTCTATTGATTGGAATGTTACTGCACGTATGAATCGTCCTTTTGTTAAAAGCTTTCGTGAAGAGCGTGAGTTGACTGTCATGCTCTTGGTTGATATATCGGCTTCTACGCGCTATGGTAGCACTTCTTCTTTTAAAAGCGATTTAATTGCAGAAATTAGTGCTTTGCTAGCATTCTCAGCTATTAAAAATAATGATAAAATAGGGCTTATTCTTTTCTCCAATGGAGTAGAAAAATATCTTCCTCCTGCTAAGGGAACTCGGCATGTTTTACGCCTAATACGTGAAATTTTAGCTTTCAAACCTACAGAGCATGAAACTGATTTGGCTGCTGCCTTGGCCTATTTGGGGAAGATTCAGAGGCGGCCAGCTGTCTGCTTTTTGCTCACCGACTTTATATGTTCTAAACCTTATGCACATGAGTTGGCCCTAGCAGCTAAGCGGCACGACTTAATTGCTCTAGCTTTAATAGATGCTTATGAAATTTCTTTCCCTCATTTTGGATTAATCCATTTAACTGATTTAGAAACAGGCGCTAGCTTTACGATAGATAGCTCTAGTGAGCTTTTCCAGAGACAATTTGCTTATCAGGCTAAGGCTCGGGTAGAATCTTATCGTGCTTTATTAATAAAAAACGGCGTAGGTTTAGTAGAACTATATACCGATCAACCTTATGCACCTCTTTTACGTAAATTTTTTAGAATGCGCGCGAGGAAAAGGAGATGAAGGCCTGGTTTTTTTTGTGGGTGCTGCTGGGTCTTTTCTCTCCCTTTGTTCAAGGCATAGCAGACGAAAAAGAATTTGAGGTAGTGATTACGCCTGCTGCTTCAACCATTTCTATTAATGATTTTCTCACCGTCCATCTAAGATTAACTTTCCCGGCTGGATATCAGGTCGATTTAAAAAAGCTGCATCAGAATCTTCTTAGAAGCAGCAGCTTTTATGAGCATCCTTTTACTCTAGTGGAGATGAAAATAGAAAATCTTCAAGAACATGCTAAAGGAAGATTTTCTCAAGAAATTGTGCTCATATTACAGCCGCGACGCTTGGGAGAGCTGTTCCTTACTTTCTACGATATCGATTTTATAGCAGAAAATAAGAGCGCTCCTATAAAAAAGATTGTAAGCGAGCTTTATCCTATTAAAGTCACCGCTCCAAAAATAACTTCCCAAATCCCCGAAAATTTTGCAGCTTTGCTGACCTTTGAAAAAAAACTTCCTATGGAGCTAAGTGAGGAAAATCAAAAGCTTTTATTGAACGATCCTTCTTTGCAAAAGCAAGAGATCGAGAGGAATATAAAGCAAATGCATGAGAAGCAGCTACCTTGGATACAAATAGGATGCTTTGCTCTAATCACCCTCTATCTTTGCTTTTTCCTAAAATCTTTTTCTATTAAAAAACCTTTAACATCTAAGCAATTAGCAAAGATTGCAAAGAAATCAGCTTTAGCAGAACTTAGGCAACTGCGAAGTAAACAATTGCCGGCTAAAGGGCTTTTTGACAATTTTTATGTGCATTTAACTGATACTTTAAGAGCTTATATTCAAAAAAAATATCATATTCCCGCAGCCACTAGCACAACTCCCGAATTTTTAGCCGAGGTGGCCCAAAGCTCTGTTTTTTCCAGCTCCTTCCGTCAGCAGCTAGTACACTTTCTTCAACAGGCTGATAGAGTCAAATTTGAGCGTTACTCTCCTAGCATCGAAGAATGTGAGATTGCCTATCAATTAGCTATCCAATTTATTCAAGATGATCCTATTTAATCTTTTTTATTTAAAATCTTCTCCTCAAAAAGGGCCATCTTTATAGATTATTTTATAAATAGCCAAAGAAAAAAGCATTCAGAGAAGCTTAAAATCAGAGAATGTTTGCAGAAAAGTCAAGGAATGTGTAATAATTTCGACTTGCGATTTATCACAAGGATAATCGTAGCTGCAAATCGTTTTAGGAGAACCAATGGCTCGTTACACAGGTAATAAAAACCGCGTTGCCCGACGTTTCGGTGCAAATATTTTCGGCCGCACACGCAACCCTTTGTTGCATAAACCCAATCCCCCTGGTATGCACGGAGCACGCCGCCGTAAAAAATCAGATTATGGCTTACAACTTGAAGAGAAGCAAAAACTTAAAGCTATCTACGGTATGCTTAGTGAAAAGCAGCTCGTTGCTTATTATAAGCATGCTTTTAACATGGCTGGTAACACTGCCCAGCACTTTGCAGAACTGCTAGAGTGTCGTTTGGATACGATTGTTTATCGCCTTAAACTTGCTTCCACTATTTTCGCTGCCCATCAGCTTGTTTCACATGGTCATATTCTCGTGGATGGCAAAAAAGTTGACCGTCGCTCTTTCCAAGTGCGACCTGGTATGGTGATTACTGTAAAAGAAAAGTCTCGGTCCATGAAAGCGATTCAACAGTCTTTAGATAATCCCTCCCGCTCGGTCCCAGATTATCTTTCCTTTGACAAAGAAAACTCTGGTGGACAGCTTCTAGCGATGCCTACACCTGAGCAGATGCCTTGGCCAATTGAAATCAAATTGCATGAAATCTGTGACTTTTTAGCCCACTCCACTTAAAAAAGTGGGAGTATAGATTGATAAGCCCTGGTTTAAGTTATCTTAAACTAGGGTTTTCTTATTATTTCTTCCTGCTTTAAAAATTGTTACTCTCCTTTAATAGAAAACGCATCCCTCCAGAAAACTAAAGCTTTCAATTACAAAACGCTTTCTAATCCAACTTATGCAAAGCTTCTTTTAAGAGTTTAAGTAGTATTCCTGCTTAATTAAATTTCAATTTCATAATTATAGATCATCGCCATAAGATTAAAGCGCAAACCAAATCTTCTTCTTCGATTTCTGTATCTATCGCTTATGATCTTAAATCTTTTTAAACTCCCAATCACATGTTCGTTTACAACATTTTCTGAAGAAAGTGCTCGGTTTTGCTTTTTTTCTTCCTCAGTTAACGGTTTTCTCTTTCTAGATTTTTTTGGTAGCCTGGAATTTCTTTGAAGCTTTTTTATACCTGTATATCCACTATCGGCTATCCCCCAGCGGTTATCAGTCCAGCGCACCTTGCTTTCTTTAAACAACTTATAATCATGCTTTTTACCATTACTAAAGGCCGTACAAATAACTTTCCTACTCTTCTTATCGACTACCACCTGACTTTTTAGGGTATGCCTTTTCTTTTGTCCTGAATAGAAATGCTTCTGCTTGTTGTTGCGATTCCTTATCTTTTTTTCTTTAACTCTCCTCTTAGGTCGCTCTACATGTGATTCTGATGCATCTATAAGCACTACTTCGTATTCACTATCCTTTTCCAGAAGAGCTTTCTTTCCAGGAAGCGAAAATTCTCCACTTTTAATTAATGTGTCTT
>NZ_JRXI01000003.1:0-1291 GCF_000813645.1 Neochlamydia sp. TUME1
AAATATTGGAAAGGGTTGTTAAATTTTAGTCTTATAATGTTTTGGATAGGCAGATTATCGGGATAGGCTCAATAAATTATTCTATTTCTATCTTAGGTTAAAGAATAAATCGATTTCCAATGAGGAAGATCTGTCCATTGGCAACCTGTCCTTAAGACATAAACGATGGCATTAAGCATCTCTCACTTAGAGTGCTTAGGTGGCTTGCCAGCTTTTTTCTTGCATATTATTAGGTTCAAGCACCTGCCATTCTTGATCATTTAAATCGTTAGGATAAGGTTTTCTTATCATATTAGGCTCGCTAATTAAACAGCTTATATTTTAAACGATTTTAATAATTTAGAAAATGTCTCTAAGCAAGCTTAAACTAAACTACACATTTGTAACGACAATAAGTTTCTCTCTTTTTCTGCAGATTGCTATGCTGGGAGGACAACCTTTCTTGATAGGAAGAAGCTAGGCGTATTGTATTCCATCATTCGATAGAAGAATTAAAACAATGCGCCAAAAAAGAGCCGTTTTTCTCAAATAAGGCAAAGAATCAATTTCATTCTTTTAGCCACACCAAAATTGCCGCATCACTTAATCGCAAAAACCTGTGGCTGCTCCTAAATGCTTGGAAGGTCTCCCCCTTTCCGTGAATCTATCTGAAAAAAAAGCGCTGTTAGGTCATTTGTGAGTTGTTTTTCATTGATAAGGATACGAATTCGCTTGACTTGCTTTTTTAATTTTTTTATATTGCCTTTAAAAATAAAAATTAATAAAAGGTCATCCCTACCTAAGGAAATAAAATGCATCCTATCTCATCGACATCTATTGAAAGCTTGCCCAATGAATTGCTGCTCCCTATCTTAGAGGCTTGCGCAGTTCCTTCCTTATTTAGCGTCTGTAAAAGATGGCATCATCTGCTGGCTTCTGAAGTGATGCCTTCTCTTTATAAAAAAATAGCCAAGCTTCACTTCCCCAGGAAGAATGCCACTACCCAGCGAACTCTTATGTTAGCTAAAGTTTATCAACTCAATCCTAGACTTACCTCTACTGAAAAAGTTTATCAAGTTTTTAGAGAAGTTTTTACCTTAGCTAAATCTATTTCTCCTTTGGAATTTAAAGAGAAAACAGAAGAAAAAAGAGGCTTAACGCTGGCTAATTACTCTTCTTATCTCTTAAATATTAATCGCCTTTTACTTTGGAAAAAACTTCCTGGTGGGGAAGAATACTTGAGCCGAGAAGAAATTAAGCACTTGCCTCTAGAAAAAAAAGGAGAGCTTCTTAGAGATTGGATTGAAGAAAA
>NZ_JRXI01000004.1:0-1016 GCF_000813645.1 Neochlamydia sp. TUME1
TACCCAAGGAAATAAAATGCATCCTATCTCTTTGGCATCTATTGAAAGCTTGCCCAATGAATTGTTGCTCCCTATCTTAGAGGCTTGCGTAGTTCCTTCCTTATTTAGCGTCTGTAAAAGATGGCATCATCTGCTAGGTTCTGAAGTGATGCCTTCTCTTTATAAAAAGATAGCACAGCTTCATTTCCCCAAGGGGAATGCCGGTACCCAGCGAACTCTTATGTTAGCTAAAGTTTATCAACTCGAGCCTGGACTTACCTCTACTGAAAAAGTTTATCAAGTTTTTAAACAAGTTTTTACCTTAGCTAAATCTATTTCCCCTTTAGAATTTAAAGAGAAAATAGAAGAAAAAAGAGGCTTAACACTGGCTAATTACTCTTCATATCTCTTAAATATTAATCGCCTTTTACTTTGGAAAAAACTTCCTGGTGGGGAAGAATACTTGAGCCGAGAAGAAATTAAGCACTTGCCTCTAGAAAAAAAAGGAGGGCTTCTTAGAGATTGGATTGAAGAAAATTGTAAAAACATCACGGTTTTAGCTTTATCTAACGCAGGCTTGACTTATTTACCCCCAGAAATAGGCCAGTTATCTCAGCTGCAAAAGCTTTTCTTAACTCAAAACCAGCTCACCGCTCTGCCTACAGAAATTGGGCAGCTGTCTCAGCTGCAAGTGCTTAACTTAAATCAAAACCAGCTCATCGTTCTGCCTGCAGAAATCAGGCAGCTATCTCAGCTGCAAGTGCTTTACTTAAATCAAAACCAGCTCATCGTTCTGCCTGCAGAAATCGGGCAGCTGTCTCAGCTGACACGGCTTTTCTTAAATCAAAACCAGCTCACCGCTCTGCCTACAGAAATCGGGCAGCTGTCTCAGCTGCAAGTGCTTTACTTAAATCAAAATCAGCTCACCGCTCTGCCTGTAGAAATCGGGCAGCTGTCTCAGTTGCTACAGCTTAGCTTAAATCAAAACCAGCTCACCAGTCTTCCTGCAGAAATAGGGCAATTGTCTCGGCTGGAAT
>NZ_JRXI01000005.1:0-47663 GCF_000813645.1 Neochlamydia sp. TUME1
AGTCTGCCTGCAGAAATAGGTCAATTGTCTCAACTGCAATGGCTTTACTTAGATCAAAACCATCTCACCGCTCTGCCTATAGAAATTGGGCGGCTGTCTCAGCTGGAATGGCTTCAATTAAACCAAAACCAGCTCACCAGCCTTCCGGCAGAAATAGGCCAGTTATCTCAGCTGACACGGTTTTTTTTAAATCAAAACCAGCTCACCGCTCTGCCTGCAGAAATCGGGCAACTGTCTCAGTTGCGATGGCTTTACTTAAATAATAATCGGCTTAGCTCCCTTCCAGTGGAAATAGCTTATCTGTCGGAATGGTTAGATCTTAATCTAGATGGAAATCCACTGGAGAGTAGTCCTGATGAAATAAAGTAATGTTTTACACGCTTTTAGGTTACTCCTTATGCAATTAGACATAGGAAATAGCACATAAGCTTTTTATCCTTGCTTCATTTAGACAAACCTTTTTCAAGAGTTTATTGCCATCTTTTCTAGCTTTTTGTACCCCCGGTAGATGCGCTTAGACCAAAAATGGCCACGCAAATAATGCCATAGGTTTTCAACAGGATTAAGCTTAAGGGCTATAAGGAGGCAGGAAGAAAAGGTGAATGTTAGGTGGAAGGTTAATGGCTTTGCTAACATGATAGCCGGCTCGGTCTAAAATCAATAAGGCATAGAAAGAAGCTGGCAGTGATTGACTAATTTACTTAAGAAGAATTTCTACTCCTTGGCTATTTAGGAAAGGAAGAATCATTCCCTCTGCTTTTCCAGAAGGTGGGCAAACTGCTGTAGCTACATACAAGTTTTTATATTCTGTCTGTTTAGGGGCTTTTGGCCTGGTTCCTCTTCTTGCCCATACTCTGGTAAAGCTACTTTGTTGTCCACGCCTTGCTTCATCTTCAAACCAGATCTCGATCTTTTGCTTGTGAAAATGTTCACTTAAATCGGTGATGACCTCAAGAATTTTTTTTAAAGGCTTCTTGTTTTTATGGGCTAGCTTTATAATGCTTAAAGATGGGCGACCAAGGGAGTATAGCTAAAGTGCCGTAAGAGTCCCACCCTCCAGCTACCCCCAAGCTTTTATCAAACTCTTCTTTTGGGATAAGTTGTAGACCACGTAAATGAAATACATTGATGTTCTCTTCAGCTTTAGATCCTTTTGCTACTCACTCTAGAAAAGCTTTTTCTTGCTCGAACGTTAAAGCTCTTTTTCTTCCAGCAATTACAGGTCTTCTATCTTTTAGTCCTTCCACCTGGTGCTGATTATAACGGCGTATCCATTTCTGGATGGCACTCATGCAATAGCCCAGTGCTTTCCCTATCTAATAAGCACTCTCTCCTTCCATCGCCATCGCTACTGCTCTTAGTTTAGCGCTATAACTAGCACATTCTTTCTTTTTTGCCAGAGCATTTAATTTCTCTATTGTATGATAACAAGCTACAAACATATCTTTCTCTCCTTAGTTTAAAGAATAAGAAACTAGCAAAAATTTAATTAAGAAAGAAGTCTATTGAGCTATAGCAGGATAAGCAAAGCTTTTCTAAGAACTGATTGTTGAGCATATAGGTATCCAATCCTGAGTAAAGGTTGAAGCAAAGCCTGGCTTTAATTTCCTATTGCCATAACTATCTGAGATGATTTTATCTTATTTCAACATTCTTTTGCCACCCTCATGGCACCAAAAAGCACTAAGAAGAATCTGCAAGTGGAGTATCGTTCTCTAATCCTAGCTTTTGAAGAACTTCCGAACTAGATAGTAGATACCTTAGCAGGAAAGATTGTTAGTTGGTTGTTCTTTAAGAAAAGTCCTTTTATCTTAGGGTCTTAGTACTGTTTTTGCAGGAGATGTAATCATGAATTAAGAGAGCTTTCGCTTCTATAAATCTTTAAAATGTCGTCAACTTGCAAAATATAACTAGCTCCTAACAAGCTAAACAAAAAAATGAAGGCTTGCAGGGCTAGTATGCCAAGTTGCTGGAATAAGCCTCTAGGCCCTAGAGGTGCTATGCCTTCCTTCCATAGCACCCATGAACTTTCAGCTAGCCAATAATAAGAAAAGGCTGCACTTGCCAGCATGGCAAGCAAGCTTACACAGCTGACTTTCCAAATGCTTGTTTTTAGCTTAGGGGATAAAGCATAGCGACTTTTCTCCTCTAACTTGGATAGGAGTAAAAACATATTCATCCATGCACTGATGCTTGTCGCTAAAGCTACGCTAGCAGCACCCTTTTCAAAAACAAAAACTAGCACAAAATTTAGTATCAAATTTAACAAAATAGAAGCAATGGAGATTTGCGTAGGAATTTTATAATTGCCTTGCGCATAGAAAGCAGGGACTAAAATCAGCACGATCGACATAGGAAATAATCCTAACCCATAAGCCCATAAGCATAAAGTGGTGTTAGCAACGGCTTGTTGATCAAAGCCTCCATGTCCATAGATTAGGGTAATGCTGCTAGCCCCTAAAGCAAAAATAGCTGCACTAATGGGTAGCATTAAAGCCACACTTTTACGGAGGGAAAAGTCTAAAAACTTGCTAAACTGCTTGTTATCTCCATTTTTAATGGCCCGAGCAAGAGGAGGGAGTGTAGCTGCTGCGATAGCTAGGCTAAATAGAGCTAAAGGAAGCTGTTGAAGGCGCATAGCATACCATAGATAAGCCGGCCCTGCAGCATCTGCATAGCGCGCAAAGACAGCATCTAAAGCATTGTTGATCTGCGAAGCTCCTACACCAATGATTCCCAGGCTCAAAGGAGCTAATAAGGAGGCTATATCGTGGGAAAAAATATTCTTCAAGGGATTTGCCAAATTTTTTCCTAAAGCTCTTAAGCATTTCTTAGTCTGATGAAGAGTAACAGCCCATTGAGCTATACAGGCTAGATTCACAAAAACTGTTAATCCACGCATAGCTTCTTTAGAAGGTAGATGCTTTAAAGATAAAATTCCTACAATCCATAAAAGATTAAAGGCTACAGGCGCTACGCTTGCTGTAAAAAAGCTTTTCTCACACTGCAGTAAAGAAGCATTAATACCGTACAGGCAGATGAAAATGAGACTTGGCATCATTAATAGGGTAAGCTGAATAATTTCAGCGTTTCCTTCTTCAAGGTTAGCCCACATAAGAACGCCCCATAGCAGGGTCATAGTTATGATACCAATGAAAGAAAGAAGGATACTTAAAGCAGCTGTTAAGCTGCGAAAAAATGCAGCGGCTCTTTGAGGCTCTTGATGACGTAGCTTCTCAAATTGAGGAATAAAAGCACTTTGCAGGGCTCCTTCGCCTAAAAGCCTACGCAGTAGATGAGAGAAGCGGAAAGCGACTAGAAAAGCTGCCACGGATGCTTGCGTGCCAAAAGCAAAAGCCATGCTTATATCTCTTACCATGCCCGTCATACGACTTAACATCGTTCCACTAAAAAAGCGGCTTGCTGAACGGATAATACTATGGGTGGAATCTGTCATGGCAATATTGTGTTGGGTTAAAGAAAAATATCATTGATAAAGAGACAAAAGAAAGCAAGGGTAGATTGAAGCATTAAGAATGCAGAGAAGCGCGCCCTTAATCAGGGCTTTTTTTCATCGCTTAAAAGAGCTTAAGCTCTTTTAGACGATAAGCTAGCTTTTCTTTAAAGTAGAGCCTTATATTTGATGCTACTTTTCTTGTCAACAACCGGCTAGGCTGTTATGATGGCGTGCTTATAAAATTGGAAAGAAGTGGGGATCAGATGACAATAAAAGCCGAAAATCTTCTCATAGGAGCTCATACCTCGGCAGCTGGGGGGCTACATCATGCCTTATATGAAGGGCGAGAGATAGGAGCGACTACTATTCAGCTTTTTACTACTAATCAAAGGCAATGGAGAGCAAAACCTTTAATGCCAGACATTATCGATGCTTGGCATGCGGCACTTAAAGAAACTCATTTGCAAAAAATTATGAGCCATGCTAGCTATATGATTAACTTGGGAGCACCGGATCCAGAAAATTTGAGAAAAAGTCGCGAAGCTTTTGGCCTTGAGATCGAGCGCTGTTTAAAGCTAAACATTTCTTTTTTAAATTTTCATCCAGGTGCAGCTATTGATAAAGACCCTCAAGAATGTTTAGACAGAATTGTGGAAAGCTTGTTAACCTACGAGCCTCTTCTTCAAGGGGATGGTACCCGCTTACTTTTAGAAAATACTGCAGGGCAAGGGTCGGCAGTTGGCTGGCGTTTTGAGGAGCTAGCCTATATCATAGGAAAAGTAGAGAATCGCCTGCCTATAGGGGTTTGCCTAGACACTTGTCACCTTTTTGCTGCCGGTTATGATTTGGGTTCAACTTTAGCTTGTGAGGAAACGTTAAAAAAATTTGATCAATTGGTGGGTTTTAAGCACCTATATGCCTTTCACCTTAACGATTCACTTAAAGGTTTAGGCTCTCGTGTAGATCGGCATCAATATCTGGGTAAAGGACTGATTGGCATAGATTGCTTTAAATTTTTAATGAATCATCCTCAAACTCAAGCGATGCCTAAATACCTTGAGACTCCCAAAGACCCCCTTATATGGAAAGTTGAAATTCAAATGCTACGAGACTTTGTAAAATCATGAGGCTATTATTATGCGCGTAAAAATTAAACAACTCAAATACCCGGCTCCTGGAGTTCCTTCATTATTAGGACAAGAGGTGACGATTAAAGGCTGGGTGCGAACGGTTCGCAATCAAAAAACTTTTTCCTTTGCTGAAGTTAACGATGGATCCACCCTCTCAAACTTTCAAGTTATTCTGAATCCAGATTTACCTGATTATGAGAAAATTCTTAGCCATCTATCTACCGGCGTATCAGTTGCCGTAGTTGGCAAGATTGTAGAAAATCCTGGTAAAGATCAAGCCTGGGAAATGCAAGCTAAATCTTTAACTATCATTGGCACATGCGATCCAGAAGTCTACCCTTTACAGAAAAAACGCCATTCGTTTGAATTTTTGCGATCGATTGCTCATCTTCGTCCCCGCACGAATACTTTAGGGGCTATCACTCGCTTAAGAAATAGCTTAGCCTTTGCTACCCATCTTTTTTATCAGCAAAAAGGCTTCTTATATTTACATACACCCGTTATTACGGCCTCTGATTGTGAAGGGGCAGGAAAAATGTTTCGGGTTACGACGCTGGATCCTAGTGCTACTCCGCATCTTCCTAACGGACAGGTAGACTATTCTCAAGATTTTTTCGGCAAGCCTGCTTATTTAACCGTTTCAGGTCAGCTGAACGGCGAAATTTATGCCAGTGCTTTGTCGGATGTTTATACCTTTGGGCCCACATTTCGCGCTGAAAATTCTAATACCTCCCGCCACTTAGCAGAGTTTTGGATGATTGAGCCAGAAATGGCCTTTGCCGATATTAATGACAACATGGATAATGCAGAAGAGTATCTTAAATTTGTTCTTAAGTATGCTTTAAATAATTGCGCGGAAGATATGGAGTTTTTTGACAAGCATGTTTCCACGGGATTAATTGAGCGTATGCAGCATGTCATTAATACACCTTTTGAACGGGCCACCTATTCCTATGCAGTACGCATCCTTGAGAAATCAGGCAAAAATTTTGAGTACCCTGTGAAATGGGGACTAGATTTGCAATCCGAGCATGAGCGCTATTTAGCGGAAGAATTTTTTGCTAAGCCTGTCATCCTAACGGATTATCCTAAGCAGATTAAAGCTTTCTATATGCGGGATAATAGCGACAACAAGACAGTGGCAGCTATGGATGTTCTTGTGCCTAAAATAGGGGAGATCATAGGTGGTAGCCAAAGAGAAGAACGTTTAGATGTGCTAGAGCACAAGCTCAAAGCAGGTGGCCTGTCGCCAGATGATTATTGGTGGTATCTTGAGCTACGTAAATATGGGACTGTCCCACATGCTGGGTATGGCGTAGGATTTGAACGTCTCATTCAGTTTGTGTCTGGGATGGAGAATATACGCGATGTTATTCCTTTTCCTCGTTATCCTGGTAAAGCTGAATTTTAAAGTTTTCTAAAACTGTTTACAAGGCTTTGAAATAATAAAAAAGTTTTGTAAACAGCTATAACATTAGAATAGAGTGTGTATAAAGTTTTTAGCTTTTTCTTTTTTCAAAAAAATTCTTAGGTTTATCATTAACAATTATGCCATGAAACATAAGGTCTCTGCTTAGTCTGAGCGACGTTGTTGCGTAAATAATAGGAAGCGTAGGCGATAAGAGGACTCTTTCACCCTTAAAAACTATAAAATGAACTTGCAACGACAAAAATATAGGCAGGTGATGGAAAAAAACTTACTTACCCCCTACGTAATTAGTCCGCGTATAACAACGCTTTAGTGCAAAGAGAAAGCATAACTTTATGGTTCTAAAGTTGAAGCCATTAAAGGATAGAGGGAAAATAAAAACATGGGTAAGAAGGGGCGCTCAAGAATCTCCTCCGCTGAATCTATCCTAGGCGTGTTGATGATTAAAGCCGTTTATCATTAGCTTCTAAGGATTTCTTTTGGTGCTGATTGCTTGCTAGCTTTCAAGGCTGCCTGTTCCTTGTTATACCTTTATTTGCAGGGGAGGCTAAAGAGCTTCAATAAGAACTTAAAAAGTTCCTACAAGCATGGATTTGAATTTAATTGCATAGCCCTTACAGGGAGATAGGCGTTTATTAATCTATGCACAAACGCCTTATCAGCTTGGCTAGAATTAGTGGTCCAAGTGATCTTATTGGCTGCTAAAGCATCAAGTCCGTATCCTTTTATTATTATTCCTAAAGACAGTGAAGGATAGGTAGACTATGGCCCCTGGGTAATTATTAAATCATATTAATTTATACAACTATTTGATGATCTCTCTATATAAAAGTTATTATTGTTTTCTTTTTTAAGAAACTTTTTGTATGATAGGGGGATTAAAAACTAACCAACAATAGAGGGTTCATGCTAGTAAATTCTTTATCTAAAGCTTGCTTATCTATTGATCGAGGCGCTGACTATATACCTATCGTCAGCACTGTGACTAATTTAGTCGATATCTTTCAAAAAGTTGTTGTTTTACCCTTTAAGCAAAAAGAGAATATATCCAAAAACGTCTATTACACTCACCTTGATCAAAAAAGCTTTAGGCGGTGCTTAACTTTGTTAATTCCTGTTCTAGGAAATGTATTTGTAGGAATTTATGATGTAGTACGCAATAAGAAAAAGAAAGCTTTGCTAGCTAATGTTCAAAAGAATGGCTTAGCTCTTAAGGATGGGAGTAGCACGCTTAAAAGCGATAGAGATGTCGTTCATGCCGCTGTTCAGGAAAACGGTTTGGCCCTTAAGTATGCTAGCAAACAGCTTCAAAACGATAAGAAAGTCGTGTTTGCCGCTATTCAGGAAAACGGTTCGGCGCTTAAGTATGCTAGCAAACAGCTTCGCAACGACAAGGAAGTCGTGCTTGCCGCTGTCCAGCGTAATCACTTGGCGCTTAAGTATGCTAGCAAACAACTCCGCAACGATAGGGAAGTCGTGCTTGCTGCCGTCCAGCGTAATCACTTGGCGCTTAAGTATGCTAGCGAAGAGCTGCAAAACCATTGGGAAGTTGTGCTTGCCGCTGATGATCGAAGATGGCTTGGTACTTATAGACTTTACCAACAGGCTTAAAAATGCTAGGAAATTGTTCGTGTCACTTTTCAGCAAAAAAGTGGGATGTTTGGTTATATTAGCGCAGCGCTTAACACCGTTCTACGTTTTTCAGCATTTAAGAGGCTTAAAGCTTTTTAGGCAAAAAGATGCAGTAAGAAACAGCTCACAAGTGGAAGTGTTGAAAGATAAAGAAGCTCGTATATTAACTATCGATGAGGCGGGATTTCTAAAGAAAGGATTTATTTAATAAGATATGCTTGGCAGGAATCTAGCCCTCTAGTAACAGAGACACAAATATCCCTATTAAGCCATTTTAGAAATGTTGGCTAAAATGGACTTGACTGGCGGTAAAAGCCTTAAGCGAGTGGGTGTGACTATTATTATCAAAGGCAAACCCTCCTTAAGAATATGCATGCCATCACCCCTGTAGCGTTAAGCTGAATTTAATGCATGTATAGCTAGTATGATAGGTATTTATGCAAGGCGAGGAAGATTCATGCTAAAGTTTATATTCCCCATGGATTTTTGCTCTTGCGATAAAATATTTTACTAACTAAATATTATTTATGAAACGCTTCATTTTTTATGCAGGGAATTGATGTTGCAGGAAAAAAAAGTTTGCACATAATCTAAGATATAAATTTTTTATGAAAAACTTATGAATTATATTTACCATAATGCACCCCTAATCGAGCATATTCTTGAATCTCATGATAGTATATTTTTCTTATCCAAAGGATTATCTTGTTTAAAGAAAAATCCCCCTCTCTTAGAAAAAAAAGCTTGTAGCAAGGAAGTTAGCTCTCAATCTACAAGAAATGTTGAATTAATCGAGCGTTTAAAAGCTCGCATTGCAATTCGTAAGAAAAACCTAGCCCCTACAAACAGCTTATTATCTACAGCGGCTTGTACGATTTGCAAAAAAGCTGTTGATATATTGCAACAGTATCAGGAAGAGCGTTTGTGTCCTTTATGTTTAAATAGAACCATTAAGAAAATGAGAATAAAAGATATCCTTAATTAAGAAACAAAAGGTGCATTTAGTTTTTTTAAGGCAGCAAAATCTTAGTTTATCCAACGCTCCACAATAGGAAAACAGCGGCCTGTTAAGAAGGCCTTCTCAGAGACACGTAAGGCAGGAGGTGCCTGACGACGTTTATATTCGTTTTGGTGAATTTTTCGGATAAGCTCTTCTGTTAATTTCAAAGGATAGCCAAAATTTTTAGCGATCCTTTCAGAGGATTGACCCTCTTCTACGTAAGCTTGTAGGATATGATCGATTGTTTCATAAGGAGGGAGTGAATCTTGATCGGTCTGGTTAGGTCTTAGCTCTGCAGAAGGGGGCTTATCAAGCGTGCTTTGCGGAATGATAACCTGGTGACGATTAATCCAGTGGGCTAGAGCATACACATCCCTTTTTAAGACATCGCCAAGGACTGCTAAAGCTCCGCACATATCCCCATAAAGGGTGGAATAGCCCATTGCCAGCTCACTTTTATTTCCTGTGTTCAAAACCATATGCCCAAATTTATTTGAAAGAGCCATGAGAATCATCCCTCGTACCCGTGCCTGTAAATTTTCTTCCGTATGATCGATCGGTAATGCTCTAAATTGGGGCTCTAGTAATTCCAGGTAGCTTTGAAAAGCTTTTTCAATACAGATTTGTCGATAATCGATGCCCAAGTTTTGTGCTAATATTTGGGCATCCTCTTTGCTGCCAGGAGAGGAATAACGGGAGGGCATGCTGACTCCCATCACATTTTTAGCGCCCAAGGCCTTTACAGCAATACAAGCCACTACGGCTGAGTCAATACCACCGGATAATCCTAAGCATGCTTTCTGAAAGCCTGATTTGTGAAAGTAGTCTTTTACTCCTAGAATAAGAGCTTTATAAAGCTCTTCAGTAGCTATTTTTTGCGGGTAAATAAGGGGAGATGAAGCGTTTAGATCTATTAACAGCCAATCTTCTTCAAACCCCTTGGCTAGGTGCACTAGCTCTCCTTTAGCATTTAGGTGTTGGCTGTAGCCATCAAAAATTAAGCTATCATTGGCTCCCACTTGATTACAGAAGATAAGGGGGCAACGTAATGCTCTAGCCGCTTCAGAACAGACTTTCATGCGAGTGGCAAACTTAGAGAGGCTAAAAGGGGAGGCAGAGAGATTGAGCAAAAGTTCAGGCTTAAAAGGAAGAAGCTCTTCCACAGGATTTTTATGATAGGAAGTTTCTGCAACAAGAGCGCTATGCTGCCAAATATCTTCACACACAGTAATACCAACCCTTTTACCCTTTAGATTCCATGTCTTTATGCTTGTCGCTGGTTCAAAATAGCGTCTTTCATCAAAAACATCATAGGTGGGTAAAAGAAACTTATCTTGAAAGCCTACAATTTTCTGATTTTGAATAATTGCTGCGCTATTAAACAAACCTTTTTCTCTACGATCAGGATTAGGACGAGGAAGGCCTACGATGGCGATAATGTCTATACAAGCTTCTCGGATTTTGTCCAGTTGCAACAAAACTTGTTCCATGAAATGCGGGAGTAAAAGCAAATCTTGAGGTGGATAACCAGTTAGCGCCAATTCAGGGAATAAGATAAGATCTGCCGCTAACTTTTTACCATGGGCTATAGCCTGCAAAATTTTGTCAGTATTTTCTTTTAAAGCACCGATGGTAGGATTAATTTGCGCAGCAAGAATTTTCATTATAATAGAATAGGGTGTTAGCTTCCAAAATCATCAAGAACAATGCTTTCACGAGGAACGCCATAATCCTCTAAAAGCTTAAGCACACTTTTATTATGTAAAGGAGGGCCACAAACGTAGAACAAGCACTCTTCGGGTGCTTCCATAAACTTTAGCTGGCCCATTTCAAAAGCTTTAAAAAGATAATTTGTTTTTGTAGGGTCATTAGCGGGCCAGCCAGCTTCAAGATCACTAGGAAGGGGCTCAGAAAGAACTAAATGATAATGAAAGTTGGAAAATTCTTTTTCTAGCTGTTCATAGTCAGCTTGATAAATGTTTTCTTTTAAAGAACGCGCTCCATACCATAGGGTTACCTTACGGTGCGTCTGTTCTGTCTTGAACAAATGCATGATGTGACTGCGTCCAAACGATGAGCCAGCGCCACCGATAAGAAAGATAAGTTCACGGCTATCTTGGATCATAAAGGATTCGCCATAAGGTCCTGAAAGCTTGATTTTATCACCTGCTTTTAAATTAAACGTATAGCTAGAGCAGATACCCCAAGGAATTTTTTCTGCTAGCTTTCCAGCGATAAAAGGTGGAGTGGCAATGCGAATATTAAATCGTAAAGTTCGGCCTTCTGCTGGGTAGGAGGCCATAGAATAGGCGCGAATAACCTCTTCAGAGCCTGTAGGTAGAGAGCTAAAGTCCAGAGAATGTCCTACTAATCCAAATTTTTCCCAGTCTTCATGGTATTGAGGATGCATGGTGTTTTTCCAGCTCTCCGTATTCGCTTGGAAAGGAGGAACATGAAATTGCAAATATCCTCCTGAGCGATAAGGCACTTCTTCTCCTTGAGGAAGTTCTACGATTAATTCTTTAATAAAGGTGGCCACATTTTGATTGCTTATTACCGTGGCAGACCATTCTTTGACGCCAAGTGCATCAGCCTCAACATGCAGATGCAGATCGTTTTTGACTTTAGCTTGGCATGATAAGCGCCAGCCCTCTTTCAATTGCTTTTTAGTAAAAGTGCCTTTGTCCGTTTCTAAAGGTTGATTAGCGCCCTCTAGAATTTGCACCCGGCATTGCTTGCAGGTTGCTTTGCCTCCGCAAGGAGAGGGAATCGGAATACCATTGGAGCTCAAAGCTAATAAAAGTGTACTTCCTCCGGCTACTGTCTTGGTAAGAGAAGGATCTTCGTTAACTTTAATGGTGCAAGCTTCACTGCTAACAAATTTAGCACGGGTAAATAAAATGATCCCGGCAAGGCCGGTGCCAATCATGACAAAAGCTACAATGGCATAGGCCACAAGAAAAATGTCGATGCCTCCTAGGGAAGCTATCGTAAAGTTAAATAATGAATCCATAAGGCTTACTCGCTTGGCTATTTTTAGGTATAGCTTGCATACTCATTTAACAGCAACTAATAAAACCTCACTCTGCAAGAAGAATAAAGAACTACTCTTCCCCTAAAAAAGGAAATTCTTTATGCTTTTCTTTTTTAAATCATACAATTTCATAGGGATTTAGACATGATCAAAAAGAATCTTGAAATTCATAGCGAAAATATTTTACCTATCATTAAAAAATGGCTCTACTCCGATAAAGATATTTTTGTTCGCGAGCTTGTCTCCAACGCTTGCGATGCTATTCGAAAAGTTAAAGTTTTACGCGACCAAGAACAGATACAAGCTAACGATGAAGACTTTAAAGTAGAAATTCAAATTGATAAGGATAATAAAACTATAAAATTCATGGATAATGGCATTGGAATGGATGCCGAAGAGGTGCAAAAGTATATCGCACAGATTGCTTTTTCGGGAGCAGAAGAATTTGTCCATAAATATAAAACCAATGAAGAAAAAGATCAATTTATCGGTCATTTTGGATTAGGATTCTACTCAGCTTATATGGTAGCAAGTAAAGTAGAGATTAATACTCTCTCTTATAAAGAAGGCGCAGAGCCCGTCTTTTGGTCATGTGATGGCTCTTCTGAGTATACGATAGAAAAAGGCAGCCGCCCCACCCGAGGCACAGAGATTACGCTTTTCGTGGATAAAGATAATGAAGAGTATTTGGACGAATATCGCCTTAAGCAGGTAATGCTTCATTACTGTTCATTTTTACCTTACCCTGTCTATCTAGGCACCACTCATATTAATACCCAAGAACCTTTATGGATCAAGAATCCTGCTGATTGCACGCAGAAAGATTACCTAGATTTTTATCATCATCTCTATCCTATGGAAGAGGATCCTCTTTTTTGGGTGCATCTTAATGCTGATTATCCCTTTCACCTTAAAGGAATCCTTTACTTTCCTAAGGTGCGCAGAGATTACGACAATGAAAAAAATACGGTCAAATTATACTGCAGCCGGGTTTTTGTATCAGACAATTGCAAAGATGTAATCCCTAACTATCTGATGGCCTTGCGAGGAATCATTGACAGTCCTGACATTCCTTTAAACGTTTCCCGTAGCTACTTACAGGTTGATCGTACAGTTCGTCAGCTCTCAGGGCATATTGCTAAAAAAGTATTTGATAGCCTGGCTACGCTTTATCGCAATGAAAGAGAGCGCTTTGTAGCAAGCTGGGAAGATATCTCTATTGTAGTCAAGCTAGGTATATTAGAAGACGATAAGCTATATGAGCGGGTGAAAGATTTTCTTATCTGGAAAACTGTTGAGGGTGAGTGGATTACCGCCCAAGAATATTTAGATCTCTACCGCGAAAAAACAGCAGAAAAGATCTATTATACAAAAGATGAACAGCATATGAGCTCCCTGCAGGCCTTGTATAAAAATCAGGGAATAGGAATTTTATGCGCTAATCATCCTGTGGATGTATATGTAATGCAACATTTAGAAAGGCAGCTAACTCCAGTTGTTTTTCAGCGAGTAGATGCTGCTTTGGCTGAGCATATTGTTGATAAAGAGCGTGAAAAAACCATTCTAGATGCTAGCGGAAAAACTGAGGCCGCCAAGCTTGCCGATTTTATTCGTGCCAAATTGAAGGATGACAAAATCGAGGTAGAAGCTAAAAGCTTAGCTAGCAATGCATTACCAGGTTTTATTCTTCAGGATGAAAATCAACGCCGTATGCGTGATTATATGGTAGCTATGAATCCTAAAGAAGGAGTCTCTCAGTTTGCGCATTTAGGTAAGAAAACCTTCGTAGTAAACACTAACAATGTTTTAATAAATGCCATCTACAAATTAGAGCCTAAAAATTCTGAGCTAGCTTCTGCATTAGTCAAAGAAGCTTATGAGCTGGCGCTTTTATCGCAGCGGGAGATGGATCCTTCTTTGCTAGAAGACTTTATTGCTAGGACCGTACATATTTTAGAAAAATTAGCACAGGAAGTGACTCAAGAAGTGAGCCAAGAATAGTTATATGCAAACCTTCCTATTTATCTTGAGCTGCTGCTTTATTTTTCTGTTTCCGTGTTCAATGTGGGCAGATGAGGAGATTTTGAGTATTTATTTAACTTGGCAACATCATCCTCAGTCGACCATGCATGTTTGCTGGATAACTCCTCAAACACAGACCCAGGATCTCATTGAATACCAGAGGGAAGGAGAAGAGGTGTGGCATAGGGAAGAGAGCCAACATAGACCTATGCCCGCTCAGTTGCCTTATCTGATCCATCGTGTGGAGCTAGTAGGTCTAATGCCATCTACTGGCTATCGTTTTCGCCTAGGTGCAGATAAACACATTTACAAGTTTCGTACGATGCCTGCAGATTCTAATCTTCCCATCCGTTTTGTAGTAGGGGGGGATATGTATAATGGCTCTATGGAAATGATGGAGAAAACCAATCGAGCAGCAGCCGCTACCAATCCACTGTTTGTGGTGATTGGAGGAGATATAGCCTATAGTGCTGTAGGTGATCGTTCGATTCCTGAAAATCCACAAAAATGGATAGATTGGTTACGCATTTGGAAACAAACCATGGTAACTTCTGAAGGCTATCTCATTCCTATTATTCCCTGTATTGGTAACCATGAAGTACGAGGAGGCAACGGCAAGACCCCGCAGGAGGCTGAATTCTTTTTTGCTCTTTTTCCTACTCCCGATCTTAAAAGCTACAAAGTTTTGGATTTCAGCTCTTACATGAGCTTGATCATCCTTGATTCTGGCCATGCTTATCCTGTTCGTGGAGTTCAGACTCTATGGCTCAAGCAAGTTCTAAGGCAACGCCGTCAGGTTCCCCATAAATTTGCAGTTTACCATATTCCTGCCTACCCCTCTTATCGCTCCTACTATAATAAAACTAGCCGAGCAGTCCGCCGGCAGTGGGTCCCTTTATTCGAGCAGTATGGGCTTCATGTAGCTTTTGAAAATAATGATCATGCCTATAAGCGCACCCATCCTATCTGCAAAGGACGACCTCAAAAGCAAGGCGTTCTATATGTAGGAGATGGTGCTTGGTCGGTAGCCAATATAAGAACACCTAAAACACCACGGCAAGCCTGGTATATTGCTAAATCATCGGCTACCCAGTTTTTTATTCTGGTGACAATAGACGGCAGCCATCGTCGCATGCAAGCTTTCACACCGGCTGGCATGATAGTGGATGATGTTGTGCAAGAAGGCTTTAATAAATAGTTTGCTTTGTTTTCTTTTTTTTAATTCGTCGTTTACTAAAATAAAAGCCATTGAAAAAGGAAAAGAACCCAAGGTTTTCAATTGCAAGTGATTTCTGGAGATTTAATGTCGCCTATATCCTTAAACTCAACTTATACGTCACATGAGTATTATATAGATGTAAATTTTCTTATTAGAAAATCGGTTAGAAATATTCGTGAAGGTGTAGGAAAAGGCGAAAATTTAATAGAGCTGTTTCATCAAACTCTTGACCATTTAAGCCTTAAATGTAAGGAGCTTGCTTTAAAATATGGCATCAATAAATTCGATTTACAGGGCGTGCGAAGAGATCAAGAGGAGTGCTTTACAGGCGTAACTTATGTCACTTTAATGAAAAAAGATCTTTCTCATGAGAGATTAGTTACTATGATTGAAGAGCTCTTACAAAAAATACATTATCCTACCCAAAGCTTTAAACGATATAGAGAAGAATTTCCTACAGAGCAAGGCTTAAAAAGGCATTTATCAAGGGAAATAACAATCTACAAAGAAGAAGAGTTAGAAATTTACTCCACGCCTTCTTTTGAGGAGTGTCTACGGCTTTGTCAACTGTGTTCATTTTCTTCACCGGAAAATCCTTCTCAAAGCTTAGACCTTTATCAAAATTTGCTCACAAACAAGCAAGCCATGCTAGCTTTGAAAGAAAAATCTTTTCAGGATTACCAAAAGCTAAAACTTTATTCAGCCATTCTAGAAATAAAACATTTATATCCTCGTCTAGTTAAGGTCGATTGGATTCTAGTTACTCAAAATTTGCAGGTTAAAGGCAAAAGATATGAGTTGTCGGAGTATCTGACCTGGATTTTCCGAGACATTGAAAATCCTATAGAGAAGATGAAGAAAGAGGCAATGGTAACAATTATCCATCAAGATCCCTTTTTAATCTCTCCTATGCTAGAAAATATAGCCAGAATTTTTAAAAAAGCTATTAGATACAATAGGTATCATTTATCATTAATCAAAAAGCAGGTGGCTCTCTTAAGATATGAATTAGCACACGCCACTCCTTATAAGCGGGGAGGGAATAGTATTTCTTGGTGGTTAGAAAGAATCATTTTTAATTATCATCAATATGAGCCTATCTACCTAAACGATCCATCCATAAATATAGAAGCTTTAACTTTTCCCTTAAAAGAATTTGTCGAAAAGTATGAGGAGTATATGAGGGTAGAAACAATGGAGGCCAATGAAGAAGCCAAGAATAGACTTAATCAAGAATAAAACCTGCTTTGACCTGACGGATGTCATCATGAAAGCACAATTAACAGATAGGGTAAGGGCGTGAAAAATCTTTTCTTTCTAGGATGGAGTAAGGCTTTAAAAAACATTAATAAAAGCTGTAAGAGCCTCGATTTTAAAATAAATAAAACCTTCTTCATTAAAAAAAAAATTTACCGAAAAAAAACAAGTACTGTAAGACTAGCAATATTATTATTTTTTTTGGGGTGGGCAAGCTTACTTAATTTGCAAGGGACAGAGCAGATAGCAGTTAAAAAAGGAACATTAATTGTTGATTATAAAACCGATCTGGAAGGGGATAGACTCGACCGCATTCGGTTTTGGTTAAAAGATGGCAACCATTCACAAAAAATGTATCCTAAAGGCCATGCTTTTGTAGAAGATCGTAAGAATAGATCGAGGATAGTGGTCTTAGAAGACGTTACTCCAGGAGAGTATACTTTAGAATTTTTGATTCCCAATAAAGATGCTTTTTTTGAAGAGTCTTCTTTAAGGCATATTCATCTACAAGCTGGTGAGGTGGTAAAAGTGGATAAAACCTTTAAAAGGCGGCAAGTCAATTACTACAGTGCTAAGCAGCTGCATGAGTGGAAGATCTGGTGGTCATTTCTCTCCAATTTAAGCCTTAAATCTATAACCCCTATGTATCCTGCTTACAATCCAAGCCAGGAAGTAGGAGGGAGAGGAAGCTTATTGGATGCGAATGCTACTTTAAATAGGAGAAATAGCTTCTATGCAAAGAAGGCAAGAGCATTGCTTAACCCTAGTTCCATTTCACTTCCTGTGCTTCCCGGCAAAGCTAAATCAGCAGCAGGGCTAACACATTAGCACTTCAGTAGGGCTTAGATTATAGGTGATTTACTACCGCGAAATAGGCGCTAAGATTCCCTCTAATCCCAAGAATTTATCATTTAGAGGGAATGTTGTAAATTTCGCAACAGGTCTAATACGCTTTAAAAAAACTAATCTGCATACCTAGCCCTCTGAAAGTTGCCTCTCTACTTAATGAGAGGAATTTTATAAAGTATGGGAGTAGATAAGAATTAGCTTGAAAGCGTATTAGCACTACAGTGGCACTTATACAGCTTGCAAGTATCTTTCGCTCATAGCTAAATCAGACAAGATTTAAAGAATGCTAAAAAGTCGGATAGGAAAATCTCCAAATGCTCTTAAGTTCATTTTGAAGAAGAGTGTATTGTTTGTCGCATACTTAAGCTATATCTCTCCAGTAAGAAAACGAGGCTGGCAAATCCTACGCGCCTCGTTAAAGGCCATTCCGAGGCTTGCCGCTTGTGTTATCTTCTTCTCCTCCACATCATCCACTTTTTAGCAGATCTATAGTTTGCTCACAGCTTCATTTGCCTACCAAGTGAAGATCTGAATACTTACGAATATTTTATTTCTCAGAGATGAGCAAAAAAAACCTATTGCTTATATATAGGTAAATATTAATGAGTAGATAATGTTTAGTTATTTAATTAATATTAAAGTTAATTGAGTTTAATAATTATTATTTGTTATAATAAAGTTTAAATTAATAACCTTTTTATTAAAGGAAGCGTATGGAGTTAGAAGATCTACTGCTTGAATACGGAAGATCTAAACAATTAGGTAGACTTCAGCTTGATAGCTCAGGAGTTTGTACGCTTTTAATGAATGGTCATTATCTTCTTACCTTTGAAAAATCTCTCGATCAGGAGGGTTTCTATCTCTATTCTAGTGTGGGCGATCTTCCCCTAGAAAAAGAAGGGGAGGCAAGCTTAATGGCTTTAAAAGGGAATCTTTTTGGTAGGGAAACAGGACGAGCAAGCTTAGGGTATGTAGAACAAACGCGCTCTCTAGTTCTATTTGAATATTTTGATAAAAATGAGTTGAATTATCTTCAATTCATTCAAAGGTTTAATCAATTTGTGAAATATTTATTTTATTGGATAACTAAGCTAAAAGCTTCTGCTTCACAAGATAGTGATAAAAAAGCAGCGGTAGAGCCTCGGCCTACTTTCCATCATAGTAAGAAAATCTTTTATGCATAAGGATTAACCATGCAGCCTCCTCTTGTACGTTCCCAACAAGCTTTAAAATCTTTCTCTTTGTCAGCTCCTGCCCCTGTGGCAGATGAGCATCAAGTTTCTAGAACAGATAAGCACAATTCTGCCATTCCTTCTAGCTCTATTGAGAAAATAGAACTCTCTGACTCTGCCCTAGTGATCAATCGAGTAGAGGTTTTAAATGAAGAGGAGCCTTATAGGGCAGAATCCGAAGTAATAATAGCGGAAGTGGAACAACAATTAGAGAATGCAGAAACACTCCTATTGCTTGAATCAGAGCCTATAACAACGCTTGCCGAGCAGAAAAACGTGTATGCTTTAGAGAGCTTTATTAAGAAAACTGAGAAGCGAAAAAAGATTGAAGGGCATTTAGGAAATGCTTATAAAGCAACTCAATGGGCACCTGATAAGCTGCATAAATTAGCTCTTGAACCCTATGGCCATATAGCACCCGTTATAGGCATTCCTCCAAAATTAGGGGAAATAGTAGGAAACGTTATCTTGCCCGTGTCAATTATACGAACGGTTTTGCGGGGCGTGGAAATTATCGGGAAAGGCGCTGTTTTGATTGTGCAGGGGCTTCAGTATCAGCAGGCAAAAAAAACTCTTAAAGCAGAAAGTAGAAGAAGTTAAACATCATCCGCAAGATGAAAAGCTTAAAGACTCCATTAGTATTCTCCGCAAGTTTATTAGTGCCCAAAAACGGGAATTAAAAAATAAAGTTATTAACTTTACTCTCTCAGCGAGTTTTATAGCCGCCAAAAGTACTAGCTTGGTTTTAAGTGCCTTAAAGCTGGCGGTTCCTGCCGGAAAAACAGCCCTGGGTTGGACCCTATCTTTCTTAGATATAATGATGAAAACGATTGGTGTATGGCAAGCTCAAAAAGCTAGAGCCACTCATGAGATTTGGATGCTTGAGCTTACCAAAGATCCTAGGACTTTCCAGCAAGCGCAAGATCTTTTAGCCAAACGTGAAGAGCGTCTACTTTTGCGTAAATTTCAGACTTTTTCTTTTGAAGAAATTAAAGATAATTTAGACGAGAAGGGCATGGAGTGCGAAACGGAAGGGATTATAGATAAAGAAACTTTTGAAAAAAAAATTACCGATCCTGAGTTTAGAGCTTTCTTACTCCAAAACTTTATAGAAGATATTGATCAAACTGAAGATACCATCAATGTCATGACGAGAAATAGTTTGCAAACGCTAGCAGAATTAAAAGTCAGAAGCGAAAAGAAGTTTTTTAATTTTAAGCTTATATCCTCAAATATAGAACTTATACTTGCTTGTCTTTCCACCACTCTAGCGATTACCTTACAAGTTCTAGCTCTTACTGGCGTGATTGCTTTAGCTTCCTCAAGTATGGCTCTACCTGGCTTAGGCTTTTTTGTTTTAGGAATAGCAATAATGGGCATAGGGCTTTATTTCTTTTATAGATATAAACCTCATCTTTTCAAATGTGTGATACAGGGAGTGGGGGTGCGTCTTGAAGTATTTCAGCTTCCTGCTAAAATCCGTTCTTGGCAATTAAATAAGCAAGAAGGGCGAATACACACGCTAAAAATTACAAGTGCCAGATATGAGCAATTGGCAGGCTTATTAGAGCAGCAAAAGACATTGGAGGCTACTGCTTATCCTAGTGAATTAAGGAAAACTCTTGAAAAATTACACAAAGAAACGAAAAAGAAAATCGATGAGCTAGAAAGCTATGGGGAGCAAACGCAACTGGAAAAAATGATGGAGGAATTGGATAGAAAGCATGAAAGGCAGCTTAAAATGCTAGAAAAAGAAAGCCAAAAACAAGAGCGATTAAAGCGGAAGGTGGAATCCTGGATAGGAAAAGAAGGAAAAATTACGCGATTGCAGAATCGTTTGAAGGAAGCTGGCAGTACAGATTTTGCTATAGCCAATGGCTTAATTACCCAAGCTGAAAAGAAAGCGATGAATGTGCCTTTAATTATTATGGAGAAAATTTTAGAGCCTAATTCTTCTTTCGAGTTTGACGAAGAAACTCAAAAGATATTAAAAGAAAAAATGGGAATAGATTATCAAGCCCTTAAAAAGACGGCAGATCAAGTGGATAAGAATGCGTTGATGGATAAGCTAAAAGACTTTTTTAAAATGGATGATACAGAACTGCTAGCGTTAATGAAACAACAGCTTAACAATTTAAAAGCTAAAAAATACATTAACTATTTAAAAGAGCAAACACCATGACAGAAGAAAAATTTCTAAAGCAATTCCAACAAGCGCTGAGGGACGAAAAATTTGACTGCTCTTACATAGAAGCTACCGATCAAACTTTCTATTCACGTCTTCTCCTCTTTCTAGGAGTAGATGATAAAGAACGGGAAAAGATTTTAGAGGTAACTGCTATAAAACAAGAGTTGATGCAAGGGCTTGACTCTTCAGACAATCCCTTTTACCGCATTCAATTTCAAGCTGTTTTTCCTTTCACCGTCCATCCCCAAGCTTCTACTCAAGTAAGTAGCCTAATCTGTTATTTAAATCGTTTAATTGAACTTCCGGGATTTGAGATGGATGAGATAAATCTAACACTTAATTATCGTTATATCCTGCTCTACGGAGAAAGAGATTTCAATAAAAACCTTTACTTTTCTATTGTTGGCTTAATCATGCTCACGCTAGAGCTTTTTAGTTCTACTTTAGAAAGAATTGCTAGAGGAGAAACTACTTTTAATCAAATATTAGAAGAAATCATTAAGATTGCCCAGCAATTTAAGCCTTAAATTTTTCGTAGTAAGTCCTTCGTAAAAAATAAATTGAGCCTACCCTAACTTTTTATCCAATCGAAAAAGACGCAAGCCCCGTCTAAAAAGGCCCTTAATTTTCTTTTTTTCTCCTCTTGGTAAGGAAAAGTGTTTAAAATATATGATTACATAGAAAAGTTGCTTATAAAGGGTAGGCTCTGTTTTTTTCTTAAAGTAATCTTAGCGAAGAGGTTTTTTGGAAATCCTACTGTTTAAAGAAACTCTGCCTGCATTATCTAAAAAATAAATGAACTTTAAGAAGGCGGACTCTCTCCTTAAAAGATTTTTATTAAGTATATGTATGCCTAAAGAGCTGCTCAAAAGCATGTAACCACAGCTTGAGTGTCTTCAAAAAGCCTGTTTGTCAGCATGCTTTTTATCGGAAGATTGAAGTTAGCAGAAAGGAAATTAAGCTAAGATAAATGGCCTTATTTTAAGAGCTCTTTATAAGCGTGGGGAAGGTAAGCAATCATATCAGAGGCTGTCATACAATAAGAGGTTTTCTCTTTAGCTGCTTGTTCACCTGCTACAGCATGCAACCAAGCTCCTAAGATTGCGGCTTGAGGAGGCGGTAAACCTTGCGCTAGCAAAGCTGCAATTATCCCTGTTAATACATCCCCGCTCCCTGCAGTAGCCATTCCTGCATCACCTCTTGGACTAACATATATAGGCAAGTTTGGCTGCAAAATAAAGGTAGGAGCTCCTTTAAGTACCAAGGTAACATTTTTATCATTAGTAAATGATTGAGCTAATTCTAGCAGTTTTCCTGAGGCGAGAGGCCCTTGCTTTATTCTTAAAAGCTTCAACATCTCTCCATGATGAGGAGTTAACACTAGCTCTTTAGGTAAAGGTACTTGACTCTCAGATAGCAAAGTTAGCGCATCTGCATCTAGGACACAAGGTTTTTTAATATGCTTGAGGATATATTTAAGAAGGTAAGAGGTTTCTTCTGTTTTCCCTATGCCAGGCCCTATATAAGAAGCGGACGCTTTATTTATAGGCTCAAGGATAGCCTCCAGATTTTGCAAGCAATAGCTTTGCCGTACTAATTCTACAGGGGCAGCTGCAAGTGCAACTTCCATTTCTTTAGGATGAATTAAACGTACAATGCCTGCTCCTGCCGTTAAGGCTGCCCTTGCAGAGAGAATGGCAGCCCCCGGCATGTGAGGAGAGCCTGCTAGAGCTGTCACATAACCACGTTCATATTTATGCCAACATCTTTTAATAGGAGGAAGTAGCGGCTGCACAATGTTTTTAGTTAGCATAATCATACCAGTAGGAGCCTGATCGATAAATTCTTTAGGCATCCCGAAGTCAATAGGATGTAAGCTACCTACATAGTTCCAGCCATCGTTTATAAAGAAGCCCTTTTTAGGTGCGCCTAAAAAAAGAGTTTGAGTGGCTTGAATGACTTCACCTTCCGCAATCCCAGTATCACCATTTAATCCTGAGGGAATATCGATGGCTAAGATAGGTAATTTAGAGGTATTGGCACGCCCTACTATACTAGCAAAAGGCTCTTGTAGGCTGCCTTTAAATCCTGTGCCAAAGAAGCCATCTAGGATAACTCCTTCTTCAGGAAAAGAAAAAGAGGAGTCTTTTGCCTCTCCACCTGCTTGCTTAAAACGATGATAATTCTTGATACATAAAGGGGAACCTGCTTCTAAAGAAACAGCTTGCAAAGCACATACTTTATATCCTTTCTTCAAAAGATAGCGCCCTGCTACGTAAGCATCTCCCGAATTGTTACCTTTAGCACACAATAAGATAATATACTTAGCAAGCTGATGGATGTTAAGATACTCTTCTACCATTTGAGCAATGCTAGCGCCTGCCTGTTCCATAAAAAATTCCTCAGAAGCGTTATCTTGGTAGACTTGCGCTTCTAAATTCCTCATCTGCTGTGCTGTAAAGACTTTCATGCTTGATCTCACTTAAGTTTTTGGTCACACATTATCATGGAGAAAATTTTTAAAGATGTTCTTCCTTAATGGTTCTTTGCATTAGAGCTTTAACAGCTTCCTGAGGGGCAAGGTTTTCGTAAATGATCTTATAAACAATCTCGGTGATAGGCATGCTTACATTCAGCTGATGGCTAAGCTGTAAGGTGGAAACGCAGGTATAGGCTCCTTCCACAACCATTTCGATTTTAACAGCAGCTTCTTGGGGAGATAACCCTTGTGCTAAAAGGTATCCGAAACGAAAATTCCGACTCATCAAAGAGCCGCAGGTTAGGCATAAGTCACCCATTCCTGATAAGCCATTTAATGTTTCAGCTTTACAGCCTCTAGCAACAGCGAGCTTGCGAATTTCATGTAAACCACGTGTCATTAATGCTGCTTTAGCACTGTGACCTAATTCTAATCCTTCAGCCATACCGCAGGCAATAGCGATGATATTTTTTAAGGCCCCGCCATAGGCTACTCCGTGGATATCAGGATTAGGATAAACACGAAAAGTCTGAGTGGTAAAAGTATCGGTAACAATGCGCATCACTTCAGGAGCATAGGCAGAGCCAACGACAGAGGTGGGCAGTTTTCGTATAACGTCTTGAGCAAAACTAGGTCCACTTAAAAAAGCTACTTGCTGGCGAGTATTTCCTCCTAATACTTCTACGACAACATCAGGAAGAATAAGCCCTGTATTTTGCTCAATTCCTTTAGAGGTAATAACGATAGGGCATTTAGGAAGTCCTAGCGTTTTAACTTGTTCAAAGACAGGGCGAATGCCTGCTGAAGTGACAGCCTCAACAAGCATATCAACTCCTTGCAAAGCTTCTTTTATATCTGTTGTGAATTTCATGCTACCATTGAATGTATGGCCTGGCAAGTAAGGATGTTCACGCTTTTCCGTTAAATGTTTAACGAGCTCGGGTCGTGCGGTCCAAGAGATTAACTGATATCCTTTGGAAGCTAATAGTGATGCCAGGCTATATCCCCAGCTTCCGGCTCCTAGGAATCCTACTTTCATAATTTTTTACCTAAATTATATCTTTCATAAAAATTATCAATTTTTTCTTTTACTCTAGATTTATCGGTTTGCAGATAAAAACCTACTTATCATCAGCGCTAATCCCTACGCTAGCGAAAAATTTAAAAAAGCCTGTCTCTTCTAACTGAGACTGATTGTAAAAGCCGGCTGAAACCAGACGTTTGAAGGGATGGGTAAAGTGGAATGAGGGCATCAAATATCCAAGCATCCGATATCTCCAAAGTAGCCTTCAGGGGGCAAAGCATGCTTTTTCCATTGGTCCACGTAAGAAGGAACGGGGTAGTAAAAATCTTGCGCTAGCTCAAAGGGAACCAAAGGAGCTTTTTTGCTAAAAAGCTCCTCATATAATTGTCGATCTCTAGCTTGCAAGGCATCCTGGACACTCGCAGGGCTATCTTGACCACTCAAGTTTTTTAGAGGAGCAAAGCATCTTTCTCGTGGGCAAAGTAGCGCTTGAACTTTATCGGCAAGAGGAAAAATGTCAAAAATAAAATGCTCAAATTTCCATCCTTTTTGGGAAGAATCGATTAAGCTAGGTGTCTTTTTGTAAAGAGCATGGAGAGGCATCTTTATTTTTTTATCACAAATTTTTTCAATAAATGATAGGCTGATGCAGAATAAGCTGATATTAGCACAAGGGTGCTTAAGAGAGCCGTCGGATAGCCTTGCATAGCGTTCACTTTCAGGGAATTCAGTATATTCAATGACCTGAACTTTTTGCTGCTGCTTAACGATAACCCCTACCTTTTCCTCCGGATCTGCTCGCAGCGTACACTTGATAGTAATATCATTCTGATTACGAATATGCATGCCCAATAGCTCAGCATCAAAAGGATCGGCTAAGGGATTATCAATCATAACAAAATTTAAATGCTCAATGCCCATTTTTTTCCATTTGGCTAAGAGACCTTCCTCCCAAAATTGATGCAGGCAGGCTCCATTGCCGTTGGGCCCTTCAGCTAACAACCCTTTTTTTTCTAAGAAAAGGTTGCCAGCTTCATCTAGAAAGGGGAGCATGGGTTGAGCAAAGAAATCCAGCTGTTCTTTTCTTAATTGAAAATAAGCATGGGTTTTAAAATAGGCTAAGGTCCTCTCATGATTAAGAGGGGATGTCATGATAGCTGCCTGGAGAGGATGAAGTGCTAGCTTACTTGCTGCTACAATCTTCTCAGAAAATAACTGAAAAAGGCTTTTATGGCGTATAAGGCTAATAGGATATAACCCTTTAGGTCCCTCTAAATGTAAGCGTGTCCCTTGCCCTCCAGCTACAATTAAGCAACCCAAGCGTCCTTGCTCGATCGCTTCTTTGCCAAGTAATGCATCTTCTAAAGAGCCCACTTTTTGATAATCTAGAAAAGGATCTACAGAAATGTCGCAAAGAAAGCGTGCGTTAATTACAGCTTGCTGCTCATGAAAAGCATCGATATCTAAATTTTCAATCTGTTGTAATAAAAGGTTTTTTTCTGCTTCATTAAGTTCATGCCAATAGTTAAGGAGGTGAAGCTGTTGAATGCTATTGAGCTTGGCTATTGCCCTATCATAGTTCATGCATATATTCCTTAAAAATAAAATTATTACTCATGATCGCTCTCTTTTATCATGTAGTCTCAAAAATTTGAAGGCATACAGGGAGCAAGCAGCTTGACGGATTATTATCTTTACACGGTTTAACCCTATGAGCGGATAAGAAAAATAGTTTATTCTTTGGCAACAGATTTTTCAAGAGCCATTTTTTTAGAAGGCAAATTAATTAAATTTTTTAAATTATTGCCAAAATCTTAAAAGTTTTTTTGCGTTTATGCCTAGCTTAAAGCCCAGTTTTAGAAATATCTCAAAAAAAGTAGAGGGAAAAAATTTTAAAAAATTGTTATAGAGCCCTTAGGAAATAAGTTTATCTGATTATCTTCTAGCGATCTTTACCGCTTATCTTGCGCCTTTTTCTTCTTAAAAATCGTTTAAAGCCTTCTGGTTTCTTTCTTAAGAAAACGCAAAACATCAAGAAAGCCTTGCTGAAGATTTAACAAATCCTCTTAAAAATTTAAAAGTTAAGGGAGAGGAAGCATTTTGGCAGCTTATTATTTTAGGCGACGCTAATTTCTCAAGCAAACTGCATGCTTGATAATTGATCGATAAATTGTTAACAATCTTTTCTAGACTTATGCTCTAAGGAAAGGCTCAGGAAGAGGTTAATAAAGGCTATTTTTTTATCAACAGCTATTTTCTTTTAACAATCTTTCAAGTTGTTCATAGACTTCCTCCACCTTGATCTTGGTCATGCAGCGAAAATCAATAGGGCATACACGCTTGTAGCAAGGAGAGCATTCGACATGTTTATGAATCACCACCCCTTGAGGATAAGGACCTGTTTTTATCTCATTAGTAGAGCCAAATAGGGCTAGCAAACGTACACCCAAAGCAGCAGCTATGTGCATAGGTCCGCTATCATTTGTAAGAAAGATAGAGCAACATTTTAGCAGGGCTATCAACTCGCGAATAGATGTGCGTCCTGCTAGATTAATTGCACGGTTAGGCAAGTCTTGGCATATTTGGTTGACCACCGAAACTCCGTTACTATCGCCAAAATAAATAACAAAAACATTCGGGTTTTCTAATAACTTTTTCGTTAATTTATTAAAGCGCTCAGGCGGCCAGCATTTAGCCGAGCCATAAGCTGCTCCAGGATTGATACCTACCAAAATATTTTTTTGAAGGTCAATCCCGCAACGATGGAGAAAATGATGAGCCTCTTGGAGTTCTTGAGTACTTACGTAAAGTTGGGGAGGCGTAGAGGAAACGGGAATGGCTAAAGGGCCGAGTAGCGTTTTATACGTAATAACTTGATGCTGGAATTCCTTGTTTTTCGGAAAAGGTATAGCTTTGTTTAGCAAAAGACTTCTAAACCCATCAGCAAATCCGAGGCGATGTTGAACTTTTCCTTTTAAAAACCACCAAGCTGAGGAGAAAGAATTTGTTAAAAGAAGACCTAAATCATATTGGCCTTTTTGCAAAAAATCGATAACCTCAAAATGATGAAACTTGTTTAACCAGCTCTTAGGACGTCTAAATGCGTAAATGGAGTTAATATCAGGGTGATGCTGAAGTACACTATCGATAGGCGTTTGGCATATAACTGTAATTTTAGCCTCTTTCCATTGCCTTCTTAAATCGGTTAATAGGGGAGTGGCCATGACAGCGTCACCTATCCAATTCGGCATTCTTACGATAATATTCTTTGGAGGCTTAGAGGGCCAGGGGAAATAAGGGGTTTTCATGCTTTTTAACCTTAGTTGGTTAGGCATCTCTTGAGTTATAAAGCGAAACTTAAGTATAAAAGGAATATACTATAGAACAAAAATAGGTGTCTGTCCAAATATTTCTTAATAGGTAAGTTTTGAGCAACCGTCACATTTACTCAGATGAAGAGCCCCAGCGGCTCTTTCAAAATCTTGCTTTTGAAAAGGATAAAGGTAATGAACTGGAAAAGGAGCTTCAAAACGTGAAGTTAGAACAAGCTATGCTTTTATCAACAAATGATCCCATCAAATCTTCTCGTAATCCTTCCTATAAAAGAAAGGAAAGCATGGAAAATTTGAAGAATATGTTAGCTAGGTACAAAAAGAAAAATGTGTTAAGCAGCTCAGTTGTAGATGAAAGCGCTCATCAGAAAAATAAGCAGGAAAGTAGCTCAGCTTATCAATTACATTTACATAATAAAAAGCTTACCCAAGAAAACATAACTCTTCTCGAGCAACAAAAAAGCCTTAAAGCTCTTTATGATCAATTGGTAGACGATTTAAAAGAAGCTCAGCATAAAGGGGAGAATGATCAAGCTGTTTTGCATAGATCTTCTGAGCTAGCAGACTCCTATCAAGAAGCCTTATTGCAAAATCAACAGCAGAAAGAACAGCTAGAAAGATTGACATTAGTGGTACAAGAACAAGAAAAAAAGATTTATGAGCTAATTCATGAAGAACATACTCAAGATAGAGGGCAAGAACATCTACCAGGCACGGAAGCAAAGCTAGAGCAAGAGCCAAAAAATATCCATGCTTTAAAGATGGAAAATCATGTTTTAGCTAAAAAGCTTGCTGAGATCCAAAAGCATTCCACTCAACTCGAGCGCGTGCTTAAACATCTGCACGAGAGATCCAAAGAAGCCTATTTAGAGCTCAATCAGCTAAGAGAAGATTTTCAACGTTCCGAAGAAGCTGTTTTCAACCTTACAGGACAATTGGAGGTAGCACAGAAGCGCATCCACCAGCAGATAGAGGCTTTAAACACTGAAAAGGCTGAGAAACAGGAATTAGTGGAAGAGATTCATGCCTTGCAAATACAATTTAGCTCTCTTAAAGCAAAATTAGCTGAAGAAAAAGAAGCTTTTAATAAAATCAAAGAGGAGAAAATACAGTTAGAAACCTCTATGACTGAGAAAGACCAGTTCTTTAATCAGTTAGAAAAAGAGATCACCATAATTAAGGAAGATTTAGCTAAAGGAATGCGTGAAGCTAAAGAAATCGAAAGCTGCTACATGAATTCCGTAAGTGAAAAAATAGCTCTTTATAATAAAGTGTTGCAGTGTGAAGAGACCATTGTATCCCAGCAAAATGAGAATAAAGCCCTTCAATGCACACTTGAGCAAATCTCAAAAAAAGAAAACGATCTCAAAGAGCAGCTGTTACGATTAGAGAATTTGTTGCAAGAGCAGCAGTTGGAGGCAGTGAAGCAAAAACAACAGCATTCTCAAGAGCTTGAAAGCAGTTTACAGCAGCAGCAAGATTTATTTAAGCTGAAAGAACAGCAAGTAGAAGCCGATCAAAAGGAAATTACCTATCTTTCTCAAGAAAAATTTAGACTTGAAGACACTTTATCTATAATGACTCGTTATCAAGAGGAGCAAGATGCGCGCATTAAAGTAGCGCAACAACATTTGGGTAAAAAAGTTAAAGAGGTTGCCCTTCTTAATGAAAAAATTGAAGAGCAAAAATCCCTGATTGCTGATCTGGAGGAAAATTTAAATCAGCTTAAAATTAAAATGAATGAAAGGCAAAACTCTTTTGAACAGCAGTTAATGCAAGAAAGTAAAACTCAACAGCTGTTGCAGGAAACTATTCGCGTGACAGAGAGCCAGGTAGCCCATTGGGAAGCCAAATATCAACAGGCGGAGGAAAACCTTAAAACTTTAGAAGAAAAGCAGCAGCAGATGCATAGCTTATTGGCTAGCTTAAGTCATGTGATAGGGGCCCAGGATATTACATCGCAAGGTGAGGTTCCAATGTCTGCTGAGGTTGTTACGTCCAAAAAACCTCCTGAATGGGAAGAGATGCCTGCACAGGTTTCTTTAGATAATGAGCTTTCTTCTCTTCCCGATGAGCCACAGGGGCAACCTTCTTTGTTTGATGCAAGGCCTGCCTCTTCTCCCTTACGCCAGAATTTATTTGATTAAAGGATATGTGTGATAATTATTGGAATTGATCCTGGCACGCGCATTACAGGATATGGAATTATTAGAGTTGTAGGAAATGTTTATCAAGTTCTAGATTATGGTTGCATACGCCCGCCCGCTAATTACAAATTAACGGAGCGCTATCTGGTTATTTTTAATGCACTAGAGGCTCTTATTCATCAATATTCCCCTGAGGCCCTTGCCGTGGAAACGCAGTATGTCAGTAAAAATGTGCAAAGTGCGATCAAGCTTGGAATGGCACGAGGAATTGCAATTTTAGCAGCCAAGAAAAAGGGGATTGCTATTTTTGAATATTCACCTTCTAAAGCTAAGCTAGCTGTGGTAGGCAACGGAAGCGCTAGCAAAGGACAAGTGCAAAAGATGGTGCAACTTCTTTTAAAGCTCGCCCAGCCTCCTAAGCCGGAGGATGCTGCTGATGCTTTAGCGTTGGCGATCTGCCATGCTCATGCAGCCCAATGTAAGAGTCTCTATGAAGCGGAAATTTAATATTAAATAACAGGTGAGAAGTGATAGCTTACATAAAAGGAGCTTTAACGCAATTGACCTCCTTATTTGCTGTAATTGAAAGTGGGGGTATAGGCTACAAAATCTTAATTCCTGCAAATCTTTTTGCAAAACTCCCCTCCCTACAGGAAGAGGTTTTGCTCTATACTGCTTTTGTCATTAGAGAAAATTCCCAAACGTTATATGGATTTTTGAATAGCGAGGACCGCGAGCTTTTTGAAGCTTTAATGAATGTAACAGGCGTAGGGCCAAAGATGGCTCTAAGCATTATAGGCCATCTATCAGGGCGTGAGCTGCAGCGGGCTATTCATAATCATGAGATAGCTACCATCAGCAAGGTTCCAGGCATTGGCAAGAAAACTGCAGAACGTTTGATGATAGAAATGCGCGATAAAATTCCAGCTATACTGCTTCTTGATCCTGAAGAACATGCTGTCTACCCCTCTACTGACCCACATGCTCAGAAAATTAAAGATGCGATGAGCGCTTTGATCAATCTAGGCTATAATCAAATGATTGCCCAACAAGCCATTAAAAAATGCTTGAAAGAATTTCCTGAAACTATTGAGCTGAGTGAATTGATTACTGCTGCCCTTAAGAACATATAAGAAAACAGCCTTTTAAGCTTATAATTTCTTCACCCTTAATGTTTGTAAGTGTGCAGAGCTTATAAAAAAATAGGAGAATAAGGTCCCTTATTAAGATCCAGCTTTTAATGGATTTCTTTAGATTGTTTTCTACATCTCTTGCATAGCTTGAATAACCTTGCTCTCCAGCTGCTTACCATTTTTAAAGGAACCTATTAGCGTTCGCTTATTTTTTGTTTGCTTACCTTTTTGCTGCTCTAAGCTTAAACAAAACTTATCTAGCTTTAAAAGGGTAAAGCCATTCGTAGAAGCATATACACGTATTTTTGTAAGATGATATAGCCAACTAGCAGCTTCAGGAGGTGTTCCGAAACGGTCTTTAATCTCTTCCCAGATAGCCTCTACCTCTTCATGGGTGATGGCTTCTCCTAATCTTTGATAAATTTCCATGCGTAAGCTAACTTCATTAATAAATTCTTCTGGCAATCGTGCGTCCAGCAGGGGAAAATCCATTTTAGTATCCACAAGTAAACTGGATATTTTACCTTGCAAAGTCTGTATAGTTCTTTTTAGTAGCTTGCAATATAAATGAAAGCCAATAGCAGCTACCTGCCCGGATTGTTCATGGCCCAAAATATTTCCTGCTCCTCGGATTTCGAGATCGCGCATAGCAATTTTCATACCGCCACCATATCCTTGCGCTTCCATCAACGCATGCAGCCTTTTGCGCGAAAGTTCTGGTAACGAACGTAGGCGGGGAACCATAAAATAGGCATAAGCTTTTCTATTCCATCGGCCTACTCGGCCACGCAATTGGTATAGATCCGCGAGTCCAAAAGTATCGGCACGATCGATTAAAATGGTGTTGGCATTAGGAATATCAATGCCGTTTTCTACAATTGTCGTAGCTACCAAGATATCTGCTTGGCCGCTTTTAAAAGCATGGAAAACAGTATCTATTTCTTGGCTGCTCATTTGTCCATGTCCTACGACAATGCGAGCTTGGGGTAAAAGTTTTTTGAGGCGGGCGGCATAATCATAGATGGATTCTACGCGATTATGGATGAGATAGGCTTGACCATTACGAGATAGTTCACGTAGTAAAGCATTCTTAAGTGTTTCGTCATTAGATTCCGTGATGAGAGTGGTAATGGGCAGGCGATCTTGAGGGGGAGTATTAATGACAGACATGTCGCGTGCTCCGATGAGTGACATGTAGAGGGTACGCGGAATTGGCGTAGCAGAAAGCGTTAAACATTCAATAGAATTTTTAATCTTTTTCAGCTGTTCTTTAGCTTTAACGCCAAAACGTTGCTCTTCGTCAATGATAACCAGCCCCAAATCTTTAAAAATTACATCTTTGCCTATCAAACGATGGGTACCAATAATAATATCGACAGAGCCTTTAGCAATGCCCTCCAAGGTCTCTTTCATTTGTTTGGCCGAACGAAAGCGAGACATGACGGCGATATTGATAGGAAAGTTGCTCATTCTTTCAACAAAATTTTCATAATGCTGCATGGCTAGCACGGTGGTGGGAACTAAAACTGCAACCTGTTTCCTACCGTCAACCACTGCTTTAAAAGCAGCCCGCATAGCGACTTCCGTTTTCCCATACCCCACATCGCCACAAATTAGGCGATCCATGCATTTTTTTTCCTGCATGTCAGCTTTAATGGCAGCAATAGCAGCTAGTTGATCTTCAGTTTCCACAAAAGGAAAGTCTTCTTCAAAAGCTTGCATATCTGAGCTGTCTTCCGAATAGGCATAGCCTTCTTTCACGGAGCGCTTAGCGTATAACTCTAAAAGGTCGGCCGCATAGCTCATAATAGCCCGCTCAGTATTTTCTTTAGTCTTCTTCCAGCGGCTGCTGCCTAGATGATGCAGTTTAGGAATTTCTTCATTAGCTCCTACATATTTGCTAATTAAATAGGCTTGATTAAGAGGGACAAATAATTTAGCGTTGTCGGCATATTCAATGGCAAAAAATTCACTAAGACTCCCTTGAAGATTAGGGCGTTTTTCTAATCCAATAAATTTACCGATACCATTATTAAGGTGCACTACAAGCTCTCCCGCAGATAAATCATAGCTTTCTAGCGGGGTGGTATGATAAGTGCTGCGCTGTTTCTGTCGGCGGATTTTATATCGATGCGTAATCTCGGTGGCAGGTAAGATGATCAGCTTTTGATCTTCTAAGACAAAACCGCTGGATAAATAGTGCAGGTGGAAGAAAGTATTTTCCGGCAGGGTAATATGAGCCTCTTGAAGGCGTTTTTTTAGATTACTCTCTTCTAAGGGCGTGGCGCAAAGAAAGTGAAGATGATGATCTGATTGCCCAAGCTTAGAAAGAGATAAGAGAATTTCTTGGCCGTTAATTTCTGCGTTCTCTGCCTGCTCAGGCAACAGGAAATGACTGAGAGGAATGAAAGGATGAGACCAACGTCGAGCATGAAATTCGCTTGTGAATAGAGAGAAAGAGAGCTTGTAGAGGGGAGCTTGTTTAGAATAATAATTTGTTGAAGTTTTATCAAGGATGCGAACTTCGCTCAATTCTTCTATAGGATTCTGACTAAGAAAGATTTTCTGTAGGGGGGCCATAGCTTCCATGAACTGTCCGATGCTGCAAAATGTAGGCGTTGAGCTACCACAAATATTGACAAGGGAAGCATAACGGTCTTCTAAAGCGAGTATGTCATCAAAAACCACGATAGTCTCAGGACCTAAATAATCCAATAGTGTGCATAGATGAGGCTCAGGTTTTAATAATTCCAACTCTTTAGCAGGCGGAATCTCTACTTTTTCTACACTTCGGATAGACTTTTGCCCAATAGGATCATAGATGCGGATGGATTCAATTTCATCTCCCCAAAAGTCAAGCCGAAAAGGATCAGGAGAAGAAACAGGAAAAATGTCAATAATTCCGCCGCGAATAGCAAATTCTCCTTTATCCGCAGCCACCGCTCTTCTTTGATATCCCATGCTCACAAGGCGCTCTGTAAAAATTTCAAAAGGAATAGATGTTTGAAGGGTCAGGTGCATGTAGAGCTGTTTAAATTTCTGAGGAGGGATCAGGCGTTGCAAGCAAGCTTGCAGGCCAGAAAGAATAATGTGAGGGCCTTCTTGTTGCATTAGCTGTTCTAAAACTTTGTACCGCTCGCCCACTACATCAGGGCTAGGTGCGATGTTTTCAGAGGGCAACGTCTCCCAAGCGGGAAATTCAATAGCGGAGTGCCCAGCAAAAAATGGAAAATCGTGAAATAAGCGGGTCTCTTCTAAGCTAGCCCCTGTCAAAATAAGAATGTTTTTGCCAGTGGCTTGCTTGGCTAAAGAAGTTATAAAAGCTTTGGCTGCATTCCATGTTTCTTCAATAAGAATGGAATCATGATTTTTTAAAGCTTCTTCAAGCTTTTGAATTTTTTCACTTTTGATTATTTCTTTAAACACTGTTTTGCCTCAAGAAGAAGGTAAAGAAAGTAGATAAGATACACTTTAAATAGGCTTTTTTGCACCACTATTAATTCCTAATTAGCCTTAAGTTTAATGAATAGCCGAAAGCACTCAAACTGGCTGGGAAAATTGTGTAAAAGAAGAGTTTTCAAGAAATAAAAAGCCGCAGGGTAGAAAAGAAATATCTCGATGATAAAGGCCATAAATTTAAAACCTTAAAGTCCTTGTTAAGAAGAAATTATTATAATCAACTGATTATTAAAAAGTTAATTCTTAATTGAATGTCGAAAATATATTTTTGAGAGGGAGTCTATTGAAAATAGATGGGAGCAGGTAAGGGGTAACTAAACACAAGTTAAATAGGGCAGGATGAAGTAAAGGGGCTAAAAAAACTACAAAGGTAATCAAAGAGTGTGCGTAAGGCATCTACACAAAAAGGACAGCGAAGAAAAAAAAATGGGGTGACCTTCGAAGCTAAACCTATGAGCAGCTTGCGGAAAGTAAAAGGAGTGAGAGAAAATATTTTCCTCTCAATCCATTTTTTTATCGAAAAGTTTATCTCCAAGCATTTCACGTACTTGTGCTAAAGCCTGTCCAACCTTATGAGGAGCTTTCCCTCCTGCTTGAGCATTGCCAGGCTTACCTCCGCCGCTACCTTCAATGGTGGGCGCAATCTTCTTGACTATATCAGAAGCTTGGATGCCTTGGGCCACTAAATCTTCAGTTACACGAATGATCAATTGGCAGCGCTCTTCATAAGAAGCTGCAAGGATTAATACGCCTGATTTAAAGCGTGCCATAATGTCTTCAGCACATAAGCGCAATTCTTCAGGGGAGAGATCGACTTGAGATGCAATGAGGCTAGCTTTAGGGAGTTTTTCCACTTTTTCTAAAAGAGAATCCACAAGATTTTCTCTCTGGGTTTTTTGAAGGTTTTTTAGCTGCTGAGATAATTGCTTATTTTCTTCTAATAGCTTTTCTATTTTTTCTTTTAGCTTAGCAGGTGATGCTTTTAGTAAAGCCGCACTTTCTAGGATGATTTTTTCTGTTTCACGATTGAGAGCTTCAGCTTCTGCCCCTGTGACTGCTTCAATACGTCGCACGCCTGCAGCAATGCTGCTTTCTTTGGCGATACGAAAATAACCAATAGTGCCTAAAAAATTAGTATGCGTGCCTCCACATAACTCTTTAGAATAGTCTATATCCACAACGCGGACGAGAGAACTATATTTTTCCCCAAAAAATTGCTTAATATCTTCTCTTTTTTGTGCTTCTTCATAGGGAATCTCATACCCTTTGACCGCTTGATTGGTGCGAATTTTAGCATTAATCAGATCCTCAAGAGCTAGAATTTCTTCGTAGGTCAAGGCTTTATGATGATTGAAGTCAAAGCGGAGGCGTTCAGCATCTACTACTGAGCCAGCCTGCTTGATGTGCTCTCCTAATACTTGGGAAAGAGCCCAATGCAAAAGATGGGTAGCTGTGTGGTTGTTAGCAATCTTTTGACGCCGTTTTAAGTCGATTATAGCTGTCAATGTATCCGCTGTGGTCAAGCAACCTTTTTCTACCCTGCCTATGTGGGCGATAATACCTTTATAGGGAGATTTACAATCAGTCACTTGAAAGAGCTTGTGATCTCCTTTAATAACTCCTAAATCTCCTATTTGCCCACCCATTTCTGCGTAAAAGGGTGTTTGGTCAAGAAGAATAATGCCTTCTTGGCCTTCTTCTAAGGAGGTGACAAATTGCCCATTATAAAGAATACCTTGAATTTTACTCACTGCCTGTTGCTGCTGATAGCCTACAAATTTTGTAGGTCCATGCTTTTCAGTAAAACTTGCGTATAGATTTTCTGAAGCTACTTGTTGGATAGTTTTTTGTGAGTTACGGGAGCGTTCTTTAGCCTCTTGTTCTAAAATTTGATAGCGTTCTACATCAACAGTAAGAGCTGAATCTTTAGCAATCAATAGGATTTCTTCCATAGGCAGGCCATAAGTATCTTTAAGTTTAAAAGCTTCATCACCTGTAATTTGTTTGCTGCTGGCTTGAGCCTTATCAATGATCTGAGTAAGAATATTGCCACCTCGGCGTAAAGTACGGAAAAAAGCTTCTTCTTCTATCGTTAAAATTTCCGCAATAAGACTTTGCCCTTTTTGCAATTCTTTATAGTCGCTGCCCATTATTTCAACTAACCTAGGAAGTACTTTAGCTAGGAAAGGATCTTCTATTCCTAACATGCGGCCATAGCGTACAGCACGTCTTAAAACTTTCCTTAAAACATATCCTCGATCGATATTACTGGGTTGGACTCCATCGGCTATAGCAAAAGCTAAGCAGCGCAAATGGTCGACAATCACACGAAAAGCAGGGGCTAGATGAGGATTAGCAGGGTCATAAGGAATGCCTGAAACCTGCTCAACCTGAGCAATTAGGCTACGCAACACATCTGTTTCAAAGACAGAATCTACATCCATTTTTAGGCTAATCACGCGTTCTAAGCCTGCTCCTGTATCTATCGATGGCTTAGGTAGAGGAGTAAGCTGCGTAGGCGATGAGCGATTATATTGCATGAAGACTAAGTTCCAAAATTCGAGAAAGCGACTTCCTTCGCTATCTTCACTAAGCTTAGAGGCCTTGCCATATTTAGGTCCGCGATCATAGTATAGCTCAGAACATGGTCCGCAAGGCCCTACCTCTCCCATCGCCCAAAAGTTGTCCTTTTCATCTAGACGAGTAATTTTATGGGTAGGGACATACTGGGTCCAAAGCTCGAAAGCTTCCTCATCTTCTCGGAAAACACTAGGCCAGATACGTGCTGCTTCAAATCCAAAAACTTGAGTAGAAACTTCCCAGGCAAATTGAATAGCTTCTGCTTTAAAATAATCGCCAAAGGAAAAATTGCCGAGCATCTCAAAAAATGTTAAATGCCGTGCGGTATGCCCCACATTTTCAAGATCATTGTGTTTTCCTCCCACTCGGATGCATTTCTGGGATGTAGTCGCTCGATTATAATCTCGTATAGTATCGCCTAGAAAAACGTCTTTAAATTGGTTCATGCCTGCATTGGTAAAAAGAAGAGTAGGATCATCATGAGGCACTACAGGGGAGGAGGTAATTATAGAGTGCTGCTTATTTTTAAAATAATGGAGAAATTGGCGACGAATTTCTTGAGTAAGCATTGAAAATTCCTGATGGATGAAAAAGTAAAAGATTATATCTTAAGAAAGCTTTTTCCTTCTAGCGGATTAGTTTTCGAAAAAATTGTAAGATAAAACCTAAAGGCTTCGCATTTCTTCCGTTTTTTGCTATCAAGAATGTGTTTGGCTTGTAGCCTTTAAACTGCGTAGGAAATGGAATAGACTTGCATAATGGACAAGGCTTGCTTGGATTGATTATTACCCCACAGCAAGTCTGGCTTCCTTTAGCAAAAGTTTGCCATGATGGGAGAGATGCTTAGTTTCTCAATAGTTTAAAGCTGAAATTTTGCGATTCGAAATTCGTTCACAAGATGCCTTTATATATTGAGACTAGCCTAAGGTATTGCCATCAATATGCATGCCACTTGCCCTATACAATTTCCCAGTAAATTCTTTGGTAAGGCCCAATAAAATTCCCTCCATAGTGGCAAAAATTACTTGAGGAAGGAAAGCAACGGGATTGCAGCAGAAAATACCATTAAAAAAATGAGCCAGGCCAAAAACAATCGAGGCAAAAAATACGGACTTTCAAAGAAAAAATATACCCTTAGAATAATTTTTCAACTCCTTTGTACGCAAGGTGAGTTGGTCATGCGGATAATAAAAATGTAGTGATAGTAAACTTAAGAAAGCGCTTATATCTGGCATGAAGCCCAATCATCTAATGGCTTCTCTCTTACTGAAAAAAAATGCATTGCAACAATTTTGCATGAATGGATTATCCTTAAAAAAGCTGCGAGGATTAACCCAGCAGCTTTCCTAACAAGAAATTAAATATTCCTTTATTTGGATTTTTATTTAATTATGCCATCATAGCACCTATAGCAAAGAAACTAGCTATGCCTGCTGAAGCTATAGTAGCCAAGCATGCTAGCTTTATAAAAAAGCTCTGAGCATATTCTTTAGCTGCCCATACTTTTTTTAGAACACTAGCTTTAACGGTTTGCACTGAACGGCTTTTGTTTGAGTCTAGTTCGGTTTCTTGTTCCTCCGCTTGGGGTAAAATTCCCTCACTTTCTTTCATTTCCAGTTCGATAAAAGAATTTTCTTTTTCGTGGTCCATCACCTCTTCTTGAATAGCTAGTGAATTTAATGTTTTTTCCTTTCTATTCTCACAATTTATTCTCTCCTGCCAATCATGCATATAATGTTGGGTAAGTAATTTCGCCTCTTTTTCTTCTTTTTCTGCTAGTTCTTCAGCAGTTAGAGTTTCTTGAGTATCGGAAGGAATAAATTTTTTTATCAGCTCTTCAACTATTAACCTCATTTCTTTAAAATTGTTTTTCAAGCTTCCAAATTCTATGGCCAGTTGCTCCTGATCTTGTCCTATTTTCCGGAAGCCTCGTTTTATCTCAGTCTGCTCACTGCGTAGAAAATGGAATTGCTGCTCTATTTCTCGGAACGATTCTCGAAAGCCTGCAAGATCCCTATGTACGCGTTCTTGGGCCTGCCTTATTTCCTGAAACGATTTTCGTAAGTCTGCAAAATCTCTACGTATAACGTCTCGTTCTTGTTCTGCCTCCTGAAAGACTTGTTTTATCTTTGCCTGTTCATTCCGCCTTAACTGATGTTGTTGCTCTAATTCCTGGAAGGATTCTCGCAAGCTTGCAAAACCTTTATGTAAGCGTTCTTGGTCTTGCCGTATCTCCTGAAAAGCTTGTTTTATCTCTGCCTGTTCATTCCGCCTTAACTGCTGTTGTTGCTTTAATTCCTGAAAAGCTTGTTTTATCTCTGCCTGTTCATTCCGCCTTAGCTGCTGTTGTTGCTTTAATTCCTGAAAAGCTTGTTTTATCTCTGCCTGTTCATTCCGTCTTAGCTGCTGTTGTTGCTTTAATTCCTGAAAAGCTTGTTTTATCTCTGCCTGTTCATTCCGCCTTAACTGTTGTTGTTGGTTTAATTCCTGAAAAGCTTGTTTTATCTCTACCTGTTCATTTCGCCTTAACTGCTGTTGTTGCCGTATTTCCATGAAAGACCCTTCCAAATCTCCAAAGTCTCTGCTAATGACTTCTAGTTCTTGTCCTATTTCTTGAAAGGACTCTCTTATATCTTGAAAATCTCTACGGATAAGGTATTGTTCTTGCCCTATTCTTTGAAAAGATTGTCTTAGCTCTGCCTGATCGTTAATTATTAATTCTTGACCTTCTTGGATTTTAATTTGTCCTTGTTCAATTCTTGACAGTCCTTCGTTTATAAGGCAAAAGTCTTCTAAAAGTTTATCAGCCCGGCTACTAAGTTCTTGTTCCTCTTCTTGTCTTTGTTCAACCTCTATTTCTAATTCCTCGGTCGGTAAATGTACAACACTAGTTCGAGATAAACGTTCTCTTTCACTTTGCTCACGTTCCATGCTATTTAGCTGATGCATTACCGTTGCAATCATCAAATCCTGCTCAGATTGTAATAATTTTGCATTACCACGCATGAGCCGAGCATCCTGATATCTTTGACGAGCGTTAAATTCCTCTAAAAAATCATCCGAATCAGAATCGGAATCAGACGAAAGAATTTTTCTTACTCCCATAATCTACCTCAATTTTTAAAACTTTTATATAATTTGTCAAAAGAAGCAAGCTCATTTGATAACTTTTTTGTTGGGTAAGAAAGTTTACAAATAAACTTAGCTTCTTAATCCGTGATAAAAATATTACTTTCTTACTAACATTTATACAATGTTTGCAAATCCTAAAGAAAAAAGACAAAGAGTAGATCTGGCTAATCTACTAAAATATGCGCTTATACCGCTTTTCTTAGACATCTTTTTTTCCTGCATTTTGTCTAATACTGTTTTTAAACTAGCATTGCTTTGTAGACCTAATTCTTTACATAAAGCAGATCGGTGCCTAATAAAGGCTTGGTAATCTTCAAAAAGACTATTTAGCTTTTCAAGAACTTCTTCCGTTGTATAATCGGCTTTTACCATGTTAAGGGTAGCAAGTTTATCTCCTATTTCTTTAATCTTATGTTGCGCCAACGTTGTTTTTTCAGCAATTAATGATAACTCCTTATTCGCACCTAAAAGATGCTTGACGGCAACAGATAATGTGGTAGTTGGCTGAAGCGGTAAGCCCCCTTCTTTCATCATTTTTAATACTTCTTGCTCCTTATCAGTTTGCTTTTGTAATTGCCAATCTAATACTTGTAATTTTACTTCTAATATATTTTTGTCACTTTGTAGAGCCGCTTTCTCTTCTATAAAATGATGAGTGTCTGCTTCCAACTTAACCTGGTGGGCTAAAAGACGTTTATTTTCTCTTGCCAGTACTTCCTTTTCTGCCGCCACTCTAATTTTACCATTCACTAAAGCTTCTTTTTCATTTTCACTTTCAATATTAGCTACCAACAGGTTATTTCTATTGTTCTGAATAGTTTCTTTTTCTTCGCTAATTCGATGGATATCAACTAATAGTTCATTTATATCCTTTATAAGGTTATCATTTTCTTCTTTAAGTTGATGATTAGCTGCGGCTAAATTGTTTCTATCATTTTGGACAGCTTCTTTTTCTTCTTTAAGCTGATGATTAGTGGCAGCTAAATTGTTTCTATCATTTAGAAGGTTATCATTTTCTTCTTTAAGTTGATGATTAGCTGCAGCTAAATTGTTTTTATCGTTTAGATGACGCTCATTTTCTTCTCTAAGTTGATGACTAGTTGCTGCTAAGCTGTCTTTATCATTTAGAAGGTTATCATTTTCTTCTTTAAGTTGATGATTAGCTTCAGCTAAATTGTTTTTATCGTTTAGATGACGCTCATTTTCTTCTTTAAGCTGATGATTAGTGGCAGCTAAGCTGTCTTTATCATTTAGATGACGCTCATTTTCTTCTTTAAGTTGATGATTGGTTGCTGCTAAGCTGTCTTTATCGTTTAGATGACGCTCATTTTCTTCTTTAAGTTGATGATTAGCTGTAGCTAAATTGTTTTTATCGTTTAGATGGCTCTCGTTTTCTTCTTTAAGCTGATGATTAGCGAGTGTTAAAAGAGCATTATCATTTAAAAGAGAACAGCGGTTTTCTTTAAGTTTTGCTTTAGCCGCTCTTAAGGCATCTCTGTCTTCTAAAAGACTTTCTCTTTCTTTTTCAAGTTTAGCTTTGTCTGCTTCTAAGCTATCTTTATCTATTCTAAGGCTGAGATTTTCTCTAGCCAGGCTTTCTTCTCGTGTTGTTAGCAAGGCAATAGTTTCTTCTAATTCTCTATTTCTACTTAACGCTTTATCTTTTTCTGCTTCAATTCTTGTAATCGTTGATTGTGCTTCCCTATCTTTATCTTTCCATTCATCATTTTCAGCCGCCAAAATCTTAACATTGTTTTTAAGCATCTCGTTTTTTTCATCCAGTGCCATTACGCGTTGATTTGCCTTCAGAAGTTGTTCATCTCTTACTATAAGGATAGCACGAAGGTCATCAATCTTTTTGTTACATTCTCTTACTTGTGTTTTGTATTTATAAAGCTTTTTTTCTTGTGTATCTACTCTATTAACTAGAGCTTTAAAATCAGTTTCTGAAACTATCATACTGAAATCCGCATCTACATGATCTTTAGAGTCTAAGTTATTCATAAAAAAACCTTTTATTAATCATTTGTTAAATAAGGAAAGTGCCTTACTTTGAATTGAAAGTAGGGGTTAGCTTTTTTTTATATTTCATTCTTAGATTTTAAACAAATAAAAAAGGTAAAAGTTAATCTAGGATTATAAACGTTAACTAGTAATAGAAAGAGTGTTTTTTTTCTTAAGCATTTAATTGTCAATTACTAGTAAATTCTAATTTTTATCGTTTAGGAGAGAAAAAATTTTGATAAAAAGCTAATAAAGTGACTTTTTATATCTAGAGGAATTACAAAATTAAAGACAAATATGAGTATTTTCGCTAGTTGCTTAATAATTAAGAGACTTTTATTAGTAGTTGCTTGGATAGATAACCAAAAGATACACTTTTCTACATCTTTCGTTTTAGAAGCATCTTATCTGGCCAAAAGAGCCGCGGGCGTTTATTAAGGATAAAAGGCGTATGGATAGAAGGTTTTACTAAGCCTTGGCATAGTAGTTTACTTTTAATTTCAATCACTGTGTTTGCTGTTTTCTTTGAAGCTGTAACAATAGCTTCTCCTACTAAAGTGGCGGTTTGATCTAGTTTATCCACTGTATCTATGACTTTAACTCCTATGTTTTTGGTGGATTTTATAAGATCTTCAGCTGTGATATCAGCCTTTACTAAATCAAAAATCTTTTGTATGACAGGTTGATACTGCTCTAATTTCGCACATAGATAGGTCTTGTTTTTTCTTAGCTTTTTAAACCAGGCTATCCCATTTACATACATTTCAGGAACATCATCATGGGAATAAATAAAAGCGTGGTAAGTGTCCCATAATTGCATGCTTAAATTAAAAGTTTTAGCCAATACATTGAGAGTACAATAATAAAGGCGGCGCCAATAGGCTTCTAAGTTTTTTATCCTGGATTTAGCTTGATTTCTTGCCTTAAGGGAGAAAAACATAGAGTCGGGATTTTTAGCCCATTGAGGCTCTATCAAAGGAGAATAATTGCCTTTAATAGCTTCTTTTAACTCGGTAAAAGCATTCGATAAAGCGCGAATTCTTTGAAAGCATTCATCAATGCGGGTGGCAAGAAGGATAAGTTTGGCTATCCCGCGGATCGTATTTTCAATAAATGTAGGTGTAAACTTAAGAGCAAAATCAGTTAAAGTTCCTAAAGCGGCAGGAACAATTGTTTGCTGAGTGCACAGTTTTTTCTTGCGGTGTAGCCACCAAACCCAATGCACTGTTGTACAGATTTTTAAGGTAGCTCTTACCGGCAACGAAAGATTAAATTGCCCCAAAACTTTATCATGCATTAAATCATCTTGTAAACTTTGATAGGCAGCGATAGGATTCATATTTTTTCTTGCCTGTTTACTAAATTGTGGCTAGAGTCTAGAACATTACCCAACAATCTTTAATAGGCATCTCTATGGTTGAAGTCAATAGTTCTTTAAAAAATAATAAACAAAATATTTCAAAAATTTTAAATCCCGAGCTTAAAGCTATTTTAGCTAAAACCGCTCATACCATTAGAGGGCTTTCTATAGATGCTGTGCAAAAAGCAGACTCAGGGCACCCCGGTCTACCGATGGGATGTGCAGAAATTGGGGCTTACTTATGGGGATATTTACTTCGCTATAATCCTAAAAATCCTAAATGGCCCAATCGCGATCGCTTTATTCTTTCGGCAGGGCATGGCTCTATGCTTCTTTATTCTGCCCTACATTTAGCGGGCTATCCTCTTTCTTTAGAAGATCTTAAAAACTTTAGGCAGCTTCACTCTAAAACACCAGGGCATCCTGAATCCTTAGATACCGAGGGGGTAGAGACGACTACAGGTCCTTTAGGGCAGGGGATAGGCAATGCCGTAGGTCAAGCTTTAGGCTTAAAATTGCTAGGAGCTAAATTTAATACAGAGACCAACCAGATTTTTAATAGCAAGGTTTACTGCTTATGTGGCGATGGGGATTTAATGGAAGGTGTTTCTGCAGAAGCATCTTGCTTAGCAGCTCATTTGCAACTTGATAACCTTATTTTAATCTACGATTCTAATCACATATGCTTAGATGGTCCCACAAGTGAGTGCTTTACTGAGAACACCCGAATGCGCTACGAGGCGTATGGTTGGGAAGTCTTCGAGATGGATGGTAACAATTTAGATGATATCCATCAGGTGTTTTTAAAGGCTGGAGAGAGGCAAACGCGCCCTCGGCTAATCATCGCCCACACGATTATTGGAAAAGGCTCACCTAATAAAGAAGGAACAAATAAGGCTCATGGTGCCCCGCTGGGAGTAGAGGAGGTTAAAGCGACTAAAAATTTACTAGGCATCCCCCAAGAGCCTTTATTTTATGTTCCCTCAGAAGTTAAAGAGTTCTTTAGCAAAAAAATAGCAGAGCATATGGCTATAGAAAGAGAATGGCAGACAACCTTTAATGCGTGGGCTCAAGCAAATCCTAAGTTGTCAGAGGCTTATGAAGTCATGTCTCACAATTCTTTACCGGTGGATTTAGAAGAGCGCTTGAGGACCCTAGAGATTAAATCTCCCATTGCAGGTCGAAAAGCATCTCAGGAGGCATTAAATGCCTTAGCGCCGTTTTTACCGCAACTTTATGGAGGCTCTGCAGATTTGTCGGGTTCAGATTTAACTATGTTAAAAAACTATCCGTTAGTTAAGCCAGGTGACTTTTCAGGCCGTAATATCAAGTATGGGGTGCGTGAATTTGGTATGGCTACGATTGCTAATGGTCTTTACCAAACCCATATGATCATACCTTTTATTGGTACTTTTTTGACTTTTTCCGATTATATGCGCAATGCTATTCGCTTGGCAGCCTTGCAAAAAGCTCATGTGATCTATCAGTTTACGCATGATTCAATTTTCTTAGGAGAAGATGGCCCCACCCATCAACCAGTTGAGCATTATGCCTCTTTAAGAGCTATTCCTTATTTACACGTCATTCGGCCAGCAGATGCCCATGAAGTGAAAATGGCATGGGTGGCAGCATTGCGCTATCCTGGGCCTACAGCCATTATTTTAACTCGCCAGAATCTTCCGGAAATACAAGCAACAAAAAGCTTTTCTTATGCAGATAGCATGGGACGAGGCGCTTACATCCTTAAAAAAGAAAACTCTAAACCAGATTATACCTTGCTAGCCACCGGCTCAGAAGTGCATTTAGCTCTTGATGTTGCGGCAGCCTTGGAAAAAAGAGGGAAAAGCGTACGCGTGATCTCGATGCCTTGCTGGGAATTGTATGAAGAACAAGCTCCAGCTTATAAAGAAAGCCTTTTAGGTGGCGACCTTGGCATTCGTGTTAGCATTGAAGCTGGCGTGGAGCAGGGCTGGCATAAATATATTGGTTTAAGCGGCATAGCAATTAGTATGCAAAGCTTTGGAGCCTCCGCTCCGGCTGCTGCTTTGGCGCAAGAGTTTGGGTTCACAGTGGACGCTATCTTGAAAAAGCTTCTTCCATGATGAGAACTGTTGACCCAGCTATCATTAACAGCAAATTTTTGCTCGCCTTACAGGGACATAACCAGGGGCGTCCTCCCATTTGGTTGATGCGCCAAGCTGGACGCTATATGCCTGAATATCGAGCTCTTCGCCAGAAATATTCTTTTTTGGAGATGTGTCATCATCCTGAATTGATTGTAAAGGTGACTAACTTGCCATTGCAAGCTTTTGGTATGGATGCAGCGATTCTCTTTTCGGATATCTTAGTCGTAGCTGAGGCTTTTGAAATAGGACTGTCGTTTGAGGAAGGTAAGGGACCTGTGATAGCAAGACCTTTGCAAACAGAAAAGGATGTCGCAGATTTATCAGCGGGCGCCGTGGCAGAAAAGCTTGCGTACGTAGCAGAAGGAATTAAGCTGCTGTTAAAAGAATTAAAAGTTCCCCTGATCGGATTTTGTGGCGCGCCTTTTACTCTAGCAAGTTACATGATTGAAGGTGGCAGTAGCCGTGATCTGCTCAAAACAAAAAAATGGATGCTTAACCATCCAACTAGTTTTCATCTACTCCTGGATAAAATTTTGCAAGCTACCATCCAATATATTGAAATGCAGGTGCAGGCAGGCGTGCATGCTTTTCAAATTTTTGATTCTTGGGCCAACCATTTAAGCTGGGGACAATTTCAAGAATTTTCCTATGAATATATGAAGAAATTGGTAAAGGTTTTACAGAAATATTCTGTCCCTGCAATTCTTTATTGCCGCGGTTCATCCGTCTTTGCTCCTAAGCTAGCAGAAGCCTCCCCTCAGGGTATCGGCTTAGATTGGAATTGTAATTTAGCTTATATGCGTAAATATGTGCCTTTTCATATCGCTCTGCAAGGGAATTTAGATCCGGATATTCTGTATGCTCCTCCTGCAAAAATAGAGCAGGAGGCTCGGCAATTAGTCGATACTATGCATGGGGATCGAGCCTTTATTTTTAACTTAGGCCATGGTGTTAAGCCTGATACTCCATATGATTCCGTTAGACTTCTTGTAGAGACTGTCCAATCTTTATGAAAAAAATTATTGTAATAGGGGGAGGTATCTCAGGGCTTAGCCTTCTTTGGTATCTAAGGAAACGTCACGGCTCCGCTGCTTCTTTGACTCTGCTAGAAAAAAGTGATCGCTTAGGAGGATGGATTAACTCCTATAAAAAGGAAGGTTTTCTCTTTGAAAGAGGGCCTCGTAGCTGCCGCACGCGTGGCAGCGGAAAAGCAACCCTTCGTCTTATTGAAGAGCTTGGCTTGCAAAAGCAGGTCATTGTAGCCGATCGAGCCGCTCAACAGCGTTTTTTGTACCTAGACAAGCATTTGCAAAAAATTCCCTGTCATCTATTTTCTTTGCTATTTTCTCGTTTAACAAGGCAAGTAGTCTTTAATTTATTTAAAGAATGGCAAATTTCTCCTGGAGAAAACGAGGATGAAACTATTCATGCATTTTTTACAAGGCGCCTAGGCCATGAGGTGGCAGAGCATTTTTTAGATCCTTTCGTCTCTGGCATCTATGGAGGAGATATTCATGAACTGTCGATGAAGTCTTGCTTTCCTGACTTATTTCACTGGGAACGACAACATGGCTCTCTTACAAAAGGAGCTTTTCTACATTTTTTTTAAAAATCGAGCTCCTCTCCCTTCTCCTTATATTAAAAAAATGTGCCAAGAAAGTTTATTTTCCTTTAGAGAAGGCATGCAAACTCTCTCGAATGCGCTAGTGCAAAACCTGCATGAATCTATTTTGTGTGAGCAAGAAGTAACTGACTTAAATTTTCAAGAAAAGGGAATAGAATTGGGACTTGCGCAAGGTAAAACCTTGTGGGCGGACCAGGTTTACTCGACTTTGCCACCCGCTTCCTTAGCTGCTCTTATACGCCCACATCATCTTCCTTTGGCTAATCTATTGAGCTCAATTGCTAATGCCTCGATTGCAGTGGTAGGCTTGGGTTATAAACAAAAATTATTAACACCTAAAGGATTTGGATATTTAATACCCTCTAAAGAAAAAGAAGAAATGCTGGGGATGGTTTGGGACTCCTGTGTATTTCCCCAGCAAAGCTTACATCCTTCAGAAACTCGTTTGACTGTAATGCTAGGCGGCACCCGAATGAGTGATTTTTCGCAAAAAAAAGAATCAGATTTTTTAAATAGTGCTTTAAAAGCGATTTCTAATCACTTACAGATTCATGCAGCCCCCGATGTTGTAGATATTCATCTTGCCCAGAATGCTATCCCTCAATATCTTGTAGGGCATGAACAAAAAAAAGTGCTGATAGGAAAATATTTGCAAGAATTGTCCCCTCATCTGCAACTATTAGGGAGTGCGTTTAATGGCGTCTCAGTGAATGATTGTATAGCTCATGCTTATTCGATGGCCTATTCTTGATTGGCTCCTGACAGCATGTAATGCGCCTTTTATAGTTATTTGAATTCTATTTTTCTAAGGATG
>NZ_JRXI01000006.1:0-16638 GCF_000813645.1 Neochlamydia sp. TUME1
AAACCACTATATTAAAGTTTTACGCAGCCAAGTATCTGATGCATTCAATCTAATTTAGGGTCCCATCAAATTTCTTATTTTCTAATGAAAGCTTCCTTCTTTCAAAGGCAATCAGTTACAAGCAAGTCTTTAATTTTTAATAATTTATGATTACTACCGGCACTTTTTCCTAGTGGCTAAAGACCTGTGGTAAAAACTTTTGGTAAATTCACTTTTAAGGCCTTAAATATTTGTCCGTTTTGATCAAGTGCTTCTTAGTTTTGCTAAGAACTTATTATTTGCGGTCATCCTGCAAAAATACAAACCTCTCCTATAAAGCAGAGAGAGAATCAGGAGATTAAGAGACGCATAAGAGTAGTAAGAGAATTTTCACATGAAGGATCATCCAAAAGTTTGGTAATAGCAGTCCTTCAGAAAATCAATGAAGTCTAGAGGAATAATAAAGCATACTTGAAGAGGGGGATAACAAAAATTAGAAAGATAAATGATGTTTCTTGGCCTAAGGGGCTGTGAGCATCAATTTTAATCGTTTCCCCTGCATCATAAAAGGGAACTCATTAAAATTAAGGCGAAAAATTTAAAAGGAGCAAAACACTATAAAAATAGGTTAGAAGAAAAAAATTCCGATTTTACAGAGAATTATTGTGCCCTCGCAATTTCTTTTCTGCAGAAATAAATTTTAATGGTTGCATAGGGGTAACTTTAAGAGGATTGCAAGCTTCCAAGCTTTCTGTATTGTTCAATAAATATTGAACAAATTATAATAGTGAACAGTAAAGAGGGCGATGATATGAAGGGCCAATTTTTAATTAATACTCACTATTCTTGTGAAGAAGGAAATATTTATGCCAATAAATCGGCCGTGGTCTTAGATTGGCTCTTGCGTATTGGTATATATAAAGAACAGTTTACGATTAGAGAGGTGAGTAGAAGTAGAGATATTAGCATTGGGCTGGTTCAAAGAGTGTTTGAAGTTTTAGTCATGAAAGGGTTTCTTCAGACGATGGGCGTTAGGACAGCAAAAAGGTTTTCCATTAAAAAGCCAGAGCTCTTATTGAAAAGCTGGCTCGATCACTACAACATCACGAAGAAATGCAAAATGTGGACTTACAGAACAGGATGTGAAGATAAAACAGAGGTTCTTAAGGCCTTAGAAAGTTCTGATCTAAAGCATACTGTTGCCCTAGCTCTTCATGCAGCCGCTGAAGCTTATGGGACTAAGAATACAAATCTACAAACTTTAGAACTTTATTTGATAAACCCCAGCATGCGACCTCAACTTGAGTCCTCTCTACAGCTAGAACCTCAAGAAAGAGGCTATGAAATCTTATTGATTACCCCTTATTATAAAAGCCTTCTTAGCCATGGTTTAAAAGATCAAATTACTACAAAAGTTCGTGTGGCCCCCTGTTTGCTGACTTTTTTGGACCTGTATCATTTTCCTTTAAGGGGCCACGAGCAAGCAGAATTTATGTCAGCACGCTTAAATGAACTAAAGCCGTTCTATAAAAAGAACCGATAAAAATGTCTAGAGAACTTAAGCGAGAAGATTGCATTGTTTCTGACTTTCTAAGATCGATTGGTCCCTGGGATAATTATATCGTGCTTGGAGGAGGTTATGCCCTAATTATTTACAAACTTTACCTGGCGAATCAAGAAGTAGGAATAGCACCTGTAGGTACCCATGATCTTGATTCTCTAATCCCACGAAAAGTTCCTAGCTTTATGAACAAAAATATTGCCTACTGTTTAAAAGAATCCGGATTTATCCCCATTTTTAAAGATTATGGTAACCCAGCTACAGAAGCCTATGTTAAAGAAATTAACGGCTTTGAAGTGGAAATCGAGTTTCTTACGGATTCAGTAACTCGCGGAGATAAAAACAAAAACGTCCTAATAGCTGGAGTCGTTGCACAGCCATTGAGCTATTTGTCGTTAAGTTTACAAATGACTTTAAGCTTTGTAACCTATTCGGGGGAGAGAGGTTTAGTTGTTTCTCCGGGAGCATGGATGTTTCATAAAGGGCTTACATTTCCAAAGCGTAATGCCCCCTCAAAAGCTTACAAAGATCTTTATGGTATCTGGTATGCCGCTACGCAATTAGGAGAATTTTCCGATAAGGCTGTTGCTGAGCTTGCCCTGTTGTCTCAGCAGCATTCTAAATGGTTTAAAACCTTTCAAAAAAATTTGCACCAATGGATGGAAAATGCAGCTCCTATCGATTGGTCACGATTGGAGGCACAAGATCCATCGGGCAGACTTAAAAAATTAAATTTTGAGAAAATTATTAAGAGCATAATTTCAAGAAAAGAAAATCAAAAAAGCTAGAAACCAAAAAAGAAAAAAAATCTGCAACCTAATGATGGGTTTTATAACCCCTTAATTTCAAATAAATTTAATTAACTATTTTTATACTAAAAAACCTTGAAAAGAAAAAAGAAAAGAAGAGTGTTTTTAAGAAGTTTATAATTTTTATAATTCTTAGCTATTTTCTCTCGTAATACTGTGGTTAAATTCTTTCTTGTAGAAAATTTTTTTTTAAATTTTCCCAATTAATCAATTATTTATAAGCGTTCACGGGTGCAGAACTGCTTAATTTTTTGAGGATAAGGAGCCCATGTAAATCAGAAAGTGCAGTCAATAGGAAAAAAAGCTATTTGCAAGCATTTTTGGCTTTGTAGATACCTGCAGAATCGTATTTAAAGTGCGATATACTCTTTGGCCGATTACTAACTATTTCCTAAGGAGAGTTTTACCATTCGCTTTTTCGACGCCTATTTAAAAAATGCTGAAAATCTCATTAATAGTGCTCTAAAAGCTCTTATCGCCTTATAATAGAATTTTAAGTCTTTCATTTTTAGAATTTCCTGCTTAAGTAAAAGGTAGCTTTAAGTTTTTTATATCAAATGTTATTCTTATGGGTAAGATCCCTAAAAATCGATTTAGCCTATCTACTTAGCCTATATACTTAGGAGCTTTTAGAGAAAAACATGGTTTACTCTATAGGCTGTTTGTAGAAATAGGGGAAAAAGCTTTAAAGTCATTAAAAAGCCTTTCAAAGCTTTACTTTTAGGTGAACATTTGAGATAGCTTGATTAAGTATAGGGGGATCCAAGTAATTTAAGGAAAAATTAAAAGATTAAAAATAGTTTATATTTTCTTAAAATAAAGTTAAATTTACTTATGCTTAAGCAATATAAAATTAGGATAGGCAGTTAACTCTTTAGCCTTTTCTCTTTTTTCAGAACACGTAACCTAGGTTGCAAAAAATCGAGCCTGAGGCTACAGTTAAAATATACGCCATTTAACTACGAGATTGTTATGTTTGACAAATTTACAAATCGTGCAAAGCAAGTCATTAAGCTCGCTAAAAAAGAAGCACAACGCTTAAATCATAATTATTTGGGCACTGAACACGTTTTACTAGGGCTGCTCAAATTAGGTCAAGGAGTGGCAGTCAATGTATTGCGTAACCTTAATATTGATTTTGAGACAGTGCGGAATGAAGTGGAAAAACTCGTGGGGTACGGACCTGAAATTCAAGTGTATGGGGACCCTGCTTTAACGGGAAAAGTTAAAAAAGTATTTGAACATGCTAATGAAGAAGCTGCAAATCTTAACCATAATTATGTAGGAACTGAGCATTTACTATTGGGGTTATTGCGCCAAACGGATGGCGTAGCGGCGCAAGTATTAGAAAATTTAAATGTAAATCTTAAGGAAGTTCGTAAAGAAGTATTAAAAGAATTAGAAACTTTCAATCTACAGTTGCCTCCTATTGGAGCAGGATCTCCTTCTTCCCGTTCTGGGGAGATGAGTGGTCAGGTGGGATCTTCGGGTAAGCCTTATGACAAAGGCAATGCAAGCATGGGTGGAGGTCTAGAAAAGATGCCCGCTCTTAAAGCTTATGGTCATGACCTCACGGAAATGTGTCGGGAAAATAAGATGGATCCTGTGATTGGTCGTAAGCACGAAGTTGAAAGACTGATTTTGATCCTTTGTCGTCGTCGCAAGAATAACCCTGTGCTGGTGGGGGAAGCTGGTGTAGGGAAGACTGCTATCGTAGAAGGACTTGCCCAAGCCATTGTTAAAGGCGAAGTTCCTGATAATCTGAGAAAAAAACGTTTAATTTCTCTTGATCTAGCCTTGATGATTGCTGGCACAAAATATCGAGGACAATTTGAAGAGCGTATCAAAGCGGTCATGGATGAAATTAAAAAGAATGGGAATGTGCTTTTATTTATTGATGAACTCCATACGATTGTAGGCGCAGGAGCAGCTGAAGGAGCGATTGATGCTTCTAATATCTTAAAGCCTGCTCTTTCTCGCGGAGAAATTCAGTGCATAGGGGCGACTACTATCGATGAATATCGTAAGCATATTGAAAAAGATGCCGCCTTAGAGCGTCGTTTTCAAAAAATTGTAGTGGCGCCTCCTTCAGTAGAGGATACAATTGAAATCTTAAGTGGCTTAAAAAGTAAATATGAAGATCACCATAAATGTATTTATACCCCGCACGCGTTGACTGCCGCTGCTGTTCTTTCAGATCGTTACCTGCATGGAAGGTTTTTGCCAGATAAGGCGATTGATTTATTAGATGAAGCGGGAGCTAAAATGCGTATTTCAATGATGAATCAGCCACAAGATATAAGTAAATTTGAAGCAGAAATTGAAGAAACACGGCTAGCTAAAGAAGAAGCGATTGCTAAGCAAGAATATGAAAAAGCTGCAAAATTACGCGACAAGGAGAAAACCTTGAGGGAACAGCTTCAGCAGCTGCGTAATCAATGGGAAGTGAATAAAGAAGAGCATGAGGTAATTGTTGAAGACGAAGATGTCGCTCAAGTGGTGTCAAAGCAAACTGGAATTCCTATCAGTCGTCTAACTGAAGGAGAAACTCAAAAAGTTCTTAAAATGGAAGAGCTTCTTAGAGGTAGCATCATTGGCCAAGATGAAGCTCTTAAAACTGTTTGCAGAGCGGTACGTCGTAGTCGCGCAGATATTAAAGATCCTAATCGCCCCATAGGAGCTTTTCTCTTTTTAGGGCCTACAGGAGTAGGAAAAACTCTTCTAGCTCGCTTACTTGCTATCAACATGTTTGGGGGCGAAGATGCACTTATTCAAGTTGACATGTCAGAGTATATGGAGAAATTTGCTGTCAGCCGCATGACAGGCTCCCCACCAGGTTATGTAGGCCATGAAGAAGGCGGGCAGCTGACAGAACAAGTTCGCCAGCGTCCTTACTCGGTTGTACTCTTTGATGAGATTGAAAAGGCTCATCCCGATGTAATGGATTTATTATTACAAATCCTAGAAGAAGGGCGTTTAACTGACTCATTTGGCCGTAAAATAGATTTTCGTAATACCATTATCATCCTGACCTCTAACTTGGGTGCTGATCTGATTAGAAAAACTACAGAAGTAGGCTTTGGTGCAGAGGAAGGGTCTTTAGATTACGAGCGCATTAAGGATAAGATTGAAGGGGCTGTTAAAAAACAATTTAAGCCGGAATTTCTTAATCGGTTAAATGACATGATTATTTTCCGTCCGCTTAATCGTGAAGCTTTAATGCAGGTTATTGAGATTGAAATCAAAAAAATGCAAAATCGCTTACAAAAACGCGAAGTTTACATTACTCTGGATGAAAAAGCTAAAAATTTCTTGGTTGAGAAAGGCTTTCAGCCGGAAATGGGGGCTCGGCCTTTAAGACGCACCATCGAGCAGTATTTAGAAGATCCTTTAGCCGAAAAACTGCTAATGCATCCTGAAAAAGGTTGCCGTTGTACGGTTACAGCGGATGAAGATCATTTAATTATTCATGAAGAAGAACTCATTAATTTAAACAGAAAAATAATAGATAAAAAGGTTTTAACTACTCCTACTGTTTAAAAGTTTATCTAAACCTTAAGGTTTGCTAGCAAGCAAACCTTAAGAACTCTCTTCGCTTTTAAAATATGTATTGGATTCCCTTGCATAAAGTTTTTTATTGTTTACCAGCAAATGGAGGGAAGCCTATAGTATTTTATGCATAGTAGAGAGGGTTTAGATGGTTAAGATTATCTATGTTTTAGCTTTTTTAATCGCATCTATTTGTTTAATAGAGGCGCAAGATTGTTGCCTGCGGCAGTCACAAATGATTGCTGATTTGGAAATCATTAAGCATGAGTTTGAAATCAATTATGCCCCTTTTGAATGGAAAAAGAAATATCTACACTGGAATTTAGATCATGAAGTAGCAAAAGCCAAAGAAAAAATCCTCTCTTCCCCCTCCTTATCTACCAAGCAATATCATCAAATTATTCGCGATTTATTTAATTCCGTACAAGATTTACATACATATGTTCGCTTTTATGCTACAGAATATGCCTTTCTGCCATTTTGTGTGCAAGGTGTACAGGAGCATTATTTTGTTGTATGGGTAGATAATTTGTGGGCTAAAGAGGCGAAAGTAAGCTTACAGGTGGGAGATGAGATCTTATCTTTTGGCGGAAGTCCAGTCAGGGAAGTAGTGGAAGAGATTAGGTTATCAGCCTTTGGAGCTAATTACAATGAAACTTATCAACATCTTAGCGAATGGCAGCTTACCTTACGTGAAGCTTTTAGATTGCAAGATGTTCCTCAAGGCCCTATAGAAATAGTTTTTAGAAAGCCTAATAGCCAACAAGCTCACTCTTTTGTAGTAAACTGGGAGTATGCTCCTGAAGAGATCATAAATAATTATTCTTTGAGCATGCCTCTCAATTTAGAAAGAGAGGAGGGGAATAAACATTGTTTTTTTTATCAAGAGCGCATTCTGCTTTTTTATGCTAGTTTGGTCAATCATTCTTCTTGTCTAGCTGATAAAGCCAAGTTATTAGGTGCTAAGGCAAATCTTTTTCCTGCTTTGGGGCCTGTATTATGGAGGGCAGATTTGCCCGATTTTGAGGCGTATATTTACTCTTTGAACGGGAGTAAAAACATTGGATACGTACGTATTCCTGATTTTCTAGGGAATGAATACAGAGTAGAGCAGTTCCAGCAAATTATTGCTAAGATGGAAAGCTGCGCAGACGCCCTAATCGTAGATGTCATGAACAATCCTGGTGGCTTTTCTTTTTACATGTATGCCCTAGCCTCTATGTTAACCTCTAAGCCGCTGACCAATTTAAAACAATTCTTGTCTATTACACAAGAAGATGTATATCTTGCTGTGCAGACCGCTTCTTCTTTAAAAAATATCGTTACCGACCAGGAGGCTGCCCAGGTTTTAGGGCCCGATATTAATGGCTATGCTGTCGATAAGCGCTTAGCTTGCTACCTTTTTAAATATGCCAGATATATTCAAGATCAGTTCAAACAGGATAAATTTTTTACCGATTTATATCCTCTGGATGGAGTAGAAACTATTTATCCTCATCCAACTACGCAATACACCAAGCCTTTGTTCGTTTTAACTAACCCTTTGAGTATTTCTTGCGCAGAGCTTCTACCAGCTTTATTACAAGACAATAAGCGGGCAATAATTTTAGGTGGGCAAACGGCTGGAGCGGGAGGTTCTGCCTTACGTAGAAACTATTCTAATCGTTTTGGAGTAGCTGATTTAGTTTTTACAAGATCGCTTGCTTGTCGCTACAATGAACAGCCTTTAGAAAATGGAGGGGTTAAGCCCGATGTGGCTTACCGCTGGACTAGGGAGGATTATACAAAAGACCATGGCAACTTTATCGATTTTGTTAATGGAATTGTATCTCAATATGAATGAACTTTTACCAAATGCTAATTATCTTTTAGAATAGATAATTTTTAAATCTAGATAGTGGGACTAATGATTAACAGAATCTTCCTTGCGGTTTTATATAGCTTTTTACTTCCCTATCTAGGATCTACTGCTGTATCGTCTGAAATTTATCGCGCTAAAATGCTAGGAAATATTGATCTTATAAAAAGTATATTAGCCTCAAAATATGCACCTGCTGAATGGAAAAAAAATTATATAGGCTGGGATTTAGAGGCAGAAGCACAAGCAGCTAAGAATGAAGTACTGAGAAGAAGTAGCTTATCCACCCGGGATTATCAAAAGATCTTGCTGAATTTTTTTAATTCCATGCAAGATTACCATGTAAAAATAGACTTTTATGCAACAGAAATGTCCTTTTTGCCCTTCCGGCTAGAAGGAGCAGAGGGAAGATATTTTGTTGCTTGGTTACCAAAAAATTCTCAAAGTTATGCAAAAATAGATCCAAGCCTTGCGGACATGCTTGCGAATATGCAAATAGGTGACGAAGTATTAGCATTTGGAAATATGCCGATCGATGAATACCTTAAAAAATTTAGCTTGAAATCTTTTGGAAAAGCTTTAAACGCAACCGATCAGCGTTTGGCTGAGCAATATCTAACATTGCGCTTAGCTAGCATGGGCTATGAAGTGGAGCAGGGAGGCGTGCCTATTACTGTTAGGCATCATCGTTCGGGCCGAATAGATACTTATACACCTGAATGGCTATACGTGCCTGAACGCATTACAAATCATTTTTCTCCAGCTAACTTTTATCCTACAAGCTTCGGAAGGGTGCATGCTAGGAAAAAAGGTCTTGATCTCTTTGATAAAGAGAGAATTACTCCCTTACATAGGCAAATGGAAATAGCCAAAAAATCTATTAATAAATTTAAAAAAGAAAATTGGGGTTTGGAAGAAGATAATAGCGAATGCGATTATATAGCACTGGGGCAATATCAAAGTTTCGTCCCCGAATTAGGGGAGGTGCTATGGAGAGCTACTTCTTTACATTACTATTCTTATATTTTTCAAACAGCTAGTAATAAAAAGATCGGCTACCTACGTATCCCTATCTATACTGCTGACGAAAATGAATATAAGGAGTTAGAGACAATCATCCAGCACTTTCAAAACGAGACAGATGCATTGGTTATCGATCAACTTAACAATCCGGGAGGATCATCAGCTCACCTGCTCTTTTTACTCTCTCTGCTCAGTGAATATTCTCTTGATTTGCCTCTGGAACGGATTACGATCACTCAGCAAGATGTCGCTAAAGCGCTGATGATTGTAAACAATCCTCACAATATACTTAACGATTTAATCGATAATGGTCCGAGCTTTTTAATTTCTCCTGAAAATACTGAGGGGGTTACCGCTTTTTTTCAGACCATTCTTGATGAATGGAACGCAGGACGAACCTTTACTCAACCTCTCCACTATTGTGGAATTACTTCTGTTCCACCTAATCCGCATACTCACTACAATAAGCCTATCCTAATTTTAGTGAATTCTTTAGATTTTTCATGCGCTGATCTTTTTCCAGCCATTTTACAAGATAACCAGCGTGCAAAGGTTTTTGGCTCACCGACAGCAGGCGCCGGAGGATTTGTTTTAGAGCACGAATATCCTAACCTTTTTGGCATTGCTAGCTTTTCTTACACCGGATCTATAGTCTATCGCGCAGGCGATCGACCGATTGAAAATCTGGGCGTCACACCAGATTTTCCCTATGAGATTACCGTCGACGACCTTATGTATAACTATAAAGGTTACACAAAGGCTGTATTGCAAGCCTTGGAAGATTTATCCAATTAAAAGCTAATCTTGTCGCAGCTTTAACAATAAGAGAAAAAAAACGAAAGGCTAGCGTCGCCTGTTGCAATCTTTTTTGCCACGCTTTTTATTTAATAGACGATTCAAAATTTTTAATGTAATTCAAAAATTCCTCTTTAGGAGGCTTACTCTGCAAGAATTCTAATGTATTAGGGTGGTTAACTAAATGAGCAATTTTGGCAAGTAAGTGTAAGTGACGCTTATCATCACAGGCAAAAAGAAAGAAGAGAGTGTGAACGGGCTTGCCATCTAGGGCACCATAATCGATAGGATTTTTGGAATAGGCTACGACGACTACATCATAATGGGCGTTAAGAAGAAAATCACGAGTATGGGGGATGCCTATCCCATTATTTAAAGCTGTAGGCTGAAGCTTTTCACGATCTAGAAGAAGGTGAGAGATGCCTTCTGCGTCTAAATTCAAGCTTTTGGCCATTCTTTGCATTGTCTGGCGAATAACTTCTTCTTTAGTGTCACCCATAATATCGATTAACACATCACCTTTATGTAAAGCGCGATAAAGGCTAAATTGCTTAATACCACCTTTGATAGGAGAAGGATCAGGAATAGCAGTAGGATGGTCAAAGGAAGCTTCAGGGATTTTTTGACTTAACACCCAATCTTCAATTTCATTGCGATTAAAGAGATGCTGTTGGTTAATCTGGTAAGAAGGTATTTTTCCTTCGGTTAACCAACGACGAATGGTTTTTTCAGAAACATTTAATAAATCGGCCACATCTTTGATTTTTAAGTCCACCCTCACCTCCGCATTTAAAATCCTTTAAACAAAGTCATAATAGCTTCTGCCGAATTCAATGTTAACATTTTTTTTCTTCTATTTTCATCTTTAACGGCAGTTGTTAATGCAGAAAGGATTTGAAGATACTCGGTTTGTTTATCATCAGGGCCGCCAATCATTATAATGATGCGTACCGGACTGCCATCTAAAGAATTCCAATCCACTCCTTTTTGCAAAATGCCAATAGCAATAAAAAAGCTTTCATATCCTTTTAGCTTTGCATGGGGAATAGCAACTCCCATGCCAATGCCTGTGGAAACAACTTTTTCTCTTTCAAGGATAGCTTGGTAAAAAGCTTCTTTGTCATGTAAAAAACGATTTTGATGAAGATTTTCTACCATAGTATGGAGGGCTTCATCGCGATCTTCCGCTGACATAAAAAGAATATTTCGAGAGTCCAAATACTTTGAGATTTTGATCATTATTATTTACCCTAAAGGCGGTTATTGCATGAAAAGAGCTCTACATTTACGTAAGCATTTTTCTATATTCATAGCTTATATCTTTGGCAGGTAAGAGCAGTTTAGCCCTAATTAATGGATTCCTGTATGGCCGAAGCCACCATCACCGCGAGCAGTGTCTGTAAGCTTTTCGGATAAAATAAAGTTTCCTACAGTTACAGGTGCCAGCACAAATTGGGCGATACGCATGCCAGGAGTCACTATAAAATCTTGCTTGCCATGATTAATAAGAATAATTCCTATTTCACCTCTGTAATCGGCATCAATTGTACCAGGAGTATTAAGAACAGTCACTTGATTTTTTAAAGCTAAGCCACTGCGAGGTCTTACTTGGATCTCATATCCTTGCGGAATAGCCATCCTGAGTCCAGTAGGAATTAAACAAGACTCTCCGGCAGCAAGAACCAGAGGTTCTTTGAGATAGGCTCTCACGTCGGCACCTGCAGCACCCAAAGAAGCATACTGAGGTAAACAACTAACGTCGGGGGATAAAACGAGAACTTCAACAGAAAGGGCAGGGTTCATAAAGGTTACCTACGAGGTTTATCGGCTTTAGTAAGATTGTTTAAAGGAAGATAAGCAAGAAGAGGATGTTCATCTTTAGGGTTATTTTCTTCGTTATTAGTAAGAAAGTAAAGAACTTCGGAGATTTTATGCTTTAATTCTTGTCGATTAACGATGCAATCGATCATCCCATGCTGGAGAAGAAATTCCGACTTTTGAGCGCCCGGCGGCAGCTGCTGCCCAATAACCTGCTCAATTACTCGCGGACCGGCAAAGCAAATCAATGCGTTAGGTTCTGCCATAATGATATCTCCTAAAGAGGCAAAGGAAGCTGTTACTCCACCTGTAGTGGGATTCGTTAAAACAGAAATATAAGGGATTTTAGCTTCGTGAAGCTTGGCAAGCGCTGCCGATGTTTTAGCCATTTGCATGAGGGAGAGAATAGATTCTTGCATGCGAGCCCCGCCAGAAGTAGAGACAATAAGGAGAGGCATTCTGCTGGCTAATGCATATTCCATTAAGAGGGTCAGTTTTTCACCTACTACCGAGCCCATGGATCCTGCCATAAAGTTAAAATCTAATATCCCTAAAGCTACTGGGTTGCCATTGATTCTACACGTGCCTACTATAGCTGCTTCGTTATGTCCTGATTTTTCTCGAGCACTTGCTAAACGCTTGGGATAAGTTTCTGTATCTACAAAATTTAGTGCATCTACTGGCTCTAAATCCTTATACATTTCTTGAAAAGAATTTTCGTCGCTAAGATTTTTAATTCGCTCTTCGGTGGTTAGACGGTAATGGTATTCACATTTAGGACAGCAATTCATGTTTTGCTGCAACTCATTAGCGTGGATAAGCTCATGGCAATGTGTACATTTTAGCCATCCACTATATCCATCTTTTTTGGTTGTTTGAATTTTTATTTTAGGTTTATTCCTTGAGAATAATCCCATTATTTAACTCTCTTAATAATGAAGTAGAAAAAGAAACTATAGAGGAAAAAGCTTTGCAATTCAATCTAAATCTTGCAAACAAGCAGTTTTTTGAGTGAAAATAGCGGAAGAAAAAGAGAGCCAGAAAGAAAAAATTTCTTTCTGGCTTAAAATTCAAATTACGTTGTTTTAGCGGCACTAGCCAGTTTATAACGTTCCTCGACATTTTTCCAATTAACAATCTCCCAAATATTTTTCACATACTCAGCTCTTACGTTCTTATACTGGAGATAATAGGCGTGTTCCCAGACGTCAATCCCAAGTAGAGGAATCAAACCTTTAGGAGATAAAGGATCTTGGTTTTCACACGTGGTAATTTGTAATCGATGGTGTTGCTTGCAATAGCCCAGCCATCCCCATCCAGAACCTTGAATTGCCACAGTGCGGGCGCTAAATTCTTCAATGAATTTTTCCCATGAATCAAAATCTTTTTTAATGGCATTTTGTAAATCATCATTTGGTGCTGTGCCGCCGCCTTGGCTCTTAGGTGCTAGGTTTGTCCAAAAGATGCTATGATTAATATGTCCCCCGCCATTAAATTTAATAGCAGATTGCAAAGCAATTAAATCGGTAGGATCGTTAGATTTCTCGGCTTTTCCTTGGGCTTCTTCATACTGCTCAAGAGCCTTATTAAGATTGTTGACATACGTTTGATGGTGTTTAGTGTAATGTAAGTTCATGATTTCTGCACTAATGACGGGTTCTAAATCGCCAAAATCATAGGGTAGAGGGGGAAGTTGATATTTGAAGGCCATAAAAAAACTCCTTGAAGTTTGAAAAAAATGTGAATCTACATTTTGTCCTATGAAAGTAATTTTGACAAGGCTTAAGCAAAATTTTCCTTTTCACAAAAAAGGCTTATAAAATTAAGGATTTGAGAATATTAAAGTTGGGAGTAAAAAATAAGCGAATTCTTGATCTTTTACTTTTTCATTTTTGCATGGACTCTCTATGCATGCCTCTGGCTCTAACCTAGATAAATGCTAAGTTTATCAGCATAAAGGTTAGGTTTATTTCTTTTGAGAAAATGAGAGAAATAATTTTTAAGAAAAAATTTGGGGGTATTTTATAATTTTCTTCGAAAATAAATGGATGAGGCTTTTTTAATCCAAGCTTAATGATTTATCTTTTTCAAGGCAAAGTAGGTAATGGATTTCTACGCATTAAAATCTCTACGCCTGTAAGTAGCTGAGGAATAGTAGTTAACCTGTTATTGCTTAAGTTCAGTTTCTTGAGTTGAGAAAGCTGGGCAGTGGCTTCAGGAAGAGATGTTAGCTGGTTGTTATCTAGGTAAAGTTGTTGCAGCTGGGAAAGCTGCCCGATGGTTTCAGGAAGAGACGTTAGTTGGTTATTATGTAAGTAAAGTCTTTGCAGCTGAGAAAGTTGTCCGATCGCGGGTGGTAAAAATATAAAGTTTAAATGACTTAAACTTAGGCGATTAAGTTGGGCGCAGTGCTCTTTCATCCAAGGAATTAATAGCTCTGCTTTTTTCTTTAAAGGTAGGGTATAGATATAGGGATGGCTTAAGTGCTCTCTTCCTCCTGGTAGATGATGCCAGAGTAATAGGCAGCTAATATTTAGTAGGTAGGAGGAGTAATTAGAAAGGTTAGAGGCTTTGTTCTCTATGATATTTTCTTCAAGGCCTAATAGAGAAAGAGAAGAGGCTAATGTAAAAAGCTTTTGAAAGATATAGAGTATTTTTTCTTCAGTAGAATGTAATAGATAGGAGTCAATTTTATAAATCTTATCTATAATACGAGTTTGTTCTATAAGCTCTCCATTTCCCTCAGGAAAATGAACTTGAAGAATAATGTTGTAAAGCGAAGCTGCGGAAATTGAGGATACGAATGGATGAGGAGGATAGTATCCACTCTTTTTTGAGGTATCAGATCACGAAGAAGTGAAAACGGAAGGTGGAGAAACCATGCTAGGAGAAGTTGATCTTTGGTAAGACTGCTGCAGTCTTTTGAAGGCAAATAGTCTAACTTTTTCATTTTTATCTAATAAATTCTTTGTCCAATTATAATTTAATCTTTCTTCATTTGTTAGCTGTTCGCCGAATTGGCTCATTAAAGTTTTAAATTGATTTTCTAATAAGCTAGCCAGGGAAGGAATTGCTTTAATAGAAGGTGCATTTAAAAGATGGCCCAATAGGGCAATATAGCGTTCTCTAAAAAATTCTGATAAAAAATCGGCTTCAGCAATTTGAGCTTGGAGTCTGATAGTAGGGTTGGGTGTATGTCTCTCAATAAGTTGGCTATCAAGAGGGCAAAGCTTATTGCGCGCTAAACAAGAGATGACAGTCTCTTCATTAAAGGTATGACCGCAAGGAAACAAAGTAACTGCTCGAGTCATTAGCTTTCCTGAGACGGCGTCTTCTATATTTTCTGAGACAGCAAGCCGAAAATTTGGGTGAGTGTTAGAGGTAGAAATGGATGGTATCATATGACCCCCTAAAAGTGTTAAAGTAGATTATTGCTTTTAAGATTGCTTATTTCTAATGATTAAGGATTTACAGTAGGTTTTACAAAAATTTACTACTTTTTCTTTTATTGAGCAATTTTATTTTGGAAGCCTAAAAGGAGATTGAAACCTCAAAAAAAACATGGATGGAATTAAAGGGGCAAAATTATATAGAAGCCCCCTTTTGAAACTCATCTCTTTAATTCCCAGTTATAGATCGCGGTAATTAAGTTGAAGCGGAGCACAAATTTTTTTAAGTCTATTTCTGTAGAGAGTGGGTATGATTTTAAATCGCTTAAGGAGGTCAATGGCATTTTCATTGGCAACTCTTTCTCTTGATAAACTTTGGTTTATTTTTTTATTCTCTTTAGTTAAAGGCTACTTCTTTCATTTTTTCTTGGGCCTCTGGGTTTGGGCATGCAGCTTTCTTAATCCTCGCTAACCTAAATCTCTTAACACATTTGTTTGTGGATTGATTTTAACTTGCGATTCTGTGGATAGCCTAAAATCATGCTTTTTGCCATTATAATAGGAGTTATAAATCACTTTTTACTTTTCTTATCGACTACAAGCTGAGTCTTTAAGGTGTGTTTTTTCTTTTTCCCTTAAGTAACTCACCTTATGCAGGCATGGAATTTCTTTGTAAATTTTGCAGTTCTTAATAGGCCATCTGATTGACTTTAAGGATGATGTTGTATTTTAAAACAAAGTGATTGAGTGGGGGTTTTAATTTTAAGAAATTCAGGGTTGCAATAAGCGAGAGGGGGATGAAAAAATATGATCTCTTTGAGAGCGAGCAATTTTAGTGGGTGACTTTTCAAGGCTAGCATTTTGCTTTATCGATTTGTGAAACTCTTCTATGCGCCACCCTTGGTGGTAGATTTCATAGATATGGTCAGAATCATGATCTAGGTTGCTAGTCACCCTATGTTGAATGCCTGTAGAGCCGTCTTCATTTTTGAAGATCTTGGCGATTAAAGCTACAGGGAAAGTTAACTCTTTCATGCCAGACTATCCTTTTATCCCCATCTTTGAAATTAAACGTTTTTAAATTCTGCTCTTGACCTTTTTTCTTTACTTTAAGAGAAAGCAGTTAATCGACTAGATTTTATGCCAAATATAAACATCTTTTTTGAGTTCATAGCAGATAAATTCCCTATTATCTTTAGCGCCAAACTAATTATTTGCCAGCCCATTCTCAAATTTAACTGAGAGACATAACTGCCTGTTACAGAAGTGCTCTAAAATGTGGGCTTTTAGCAATGGATGACTGCCTTTTTTCTTTGTTTTCACATCGCAAAAATGCATGTCTTTCTTAATCACTTCAAAGCCGATAGGAAAAGTATAATCTCTATAGCTAATAAGGCTAGAAAGTAGATTAATCCCTTTTACTTGATCTTCCTTGAGTAGGAAAAAAATGCCAGCAGACGATTTCGTTTTCATCCGTATAGGGCTTTTCTTCTATTGTTTCATCAATAATCAATATACCTCCTTTATCTTGCTTTAGATGGTGCACTTGCTTTTTAACATACTGCCATAGTTCTTTTGATCCACTTGGATTGTGATTAAGAAAACAGGTGATTTTATCATGGCTAATTTGGCCATCTAGAAGATTGGATAGTCCTGTAGCTGTGGCTTGTTAAGTCTGACTGATAAGAGAGTCGGTATAAATATCAAAAAGATCTAGTTTCATTTTTCTCTCCCCCTTTTCAAAAAAAAATACTCTTAGAATAATTTTTTAAACTCTTCTATGCGTAAAGTGAGTATTTAATATTTTTTTCAAGACATAAATAAGTTAAATCTTTTTTTAAGCAAGCTTAATAATTT
>NZ_JRXI01000007.1:0-1577 GCF_000813645.1 Neochlamydia sp. TUME1
GTTTCAGGAAGAGCGCTTAGGTGATTATTGGATAAAAAAAGATATTGCAGCTGGCAAAGTCGCCCAATGGTTTCTGGAAGAGCGCTTAGTCTATTATTGAATAGGAAAAGCTCTTTAAGCTGGGAAAGTTGTCCGATGCTTTCAGGAAGAGTGTTTAGATTGTTGGTGTATAAGTAGAGTCGTTGCAGCTGGGAAAGCTGCCCGATGGTTTCAGGAAGAGACGTTAGTTGGTTATTATGTAAGTAGAGTCGTTGTAGCTGGGAAAGTTGCCCGATGGACGCTGGAAGAGTAGTTAGTTGGTTATTATGTGAGTAAAGTCTTTGCAGCTGGGAAAGTTGCCCGATCGCTGGCGGTAAAAATATAAAGTTTAAATAACTTAAATTCAGGTAATTAAGTTGGGTGCAGTACTCTTTCATCCAAGGGATTAATAGCTCTGCTTTTCTCTTTAAAGGTAGGGGGTAGATATAGGGACGACTTAAGTACTCTGTTCCTTCCGGTAGACGGTGCCAGAGTAATAGGCAGCTAATATTTAGTAGGTAGGAGGAGTAATTAGAAAGGTTAGACGCTTTGTTTCCTATGATATTTTCTTCAAAGCCTAATGGAGAAAGAGAAGAGGCCAATGTAAAAAGCTTTTGAAAGATATAGAGCACTTTTTCTTCAGTAGAAAGATGGGAGTCAATTTTATAAATCTTATCTATAATACGAGTTTGTTCTATAAGCTCTCCATTTCCCTCAGGAAAATGAACTTGAAGGATCATGTTGTAAAGTGAGACGGTGGAAATTGGGGGCGGGGGTACGAATCGATGGGAATAGCATCCAATTTCTTTTGGGACACCAGATGACGAAGAAGTGGAAAGAGGAGATAGAGAAACACCTACAGGGAGAGGAGCGCTTGGGTGAGTTTGCTGGAGTCGACTGAAGACAAATTGTCTAATTTTTTTATTTTCATCTAATAAATCCCTTGTCCAATAATAGCTTATTTTTTCTTCTTCTGTTAGCGGTTCGCCAAATTGACTCATTAAGATTTTAAATTGATTTTCTAACAAGTTAGCCAGGGAAGGAATGCCTTTAATAGAAGGTTCATTTAAAAGATGGCCCAAAAGGGCAGTATAGCGTTCTCTAAAAAATTCTGATAAAAAATCGGCTTCAGCAATTTTAGATTGGAGTCTAATAGTAGGATTGGGTGTATGTCTTACAATAAGTTGGCTATCGAGAGGGCAAAGCTTATTGCGCGCTAAACAGGAGATGACAGTCTCTTCATTAAAGGTATGACCGCAAGGAAGCAAAGTCACTGCTCGAGTCATCAGCTTTCCTGAGACGGCGTCTTCTATATTTTCTGAGACAGCAAGCGGAAAATTTGGGTGAGTGTTAGAGGTAGAAGTGGATGGCATCATATAACCTCCTAAAAGTGTTATAGTAGGTTATTGCTTTTAAGATTGCTTATTTCCTAATGATTAAGATTTACCGTAGGTTTTTACAAAAATTTATTCCTTTTTCTTTTTTTGAGCAATTTTATTTAATATTTTTTTTCTAGGCATAAATAAGTTAAGCCTTTTTTAAGGCAAGCTTAATGAGTT
>NZ_JRXI01000008.1:0-10709 GCF_000813645.1 Neochlamydia sp. TUME1
CTTTCAGGAAGAGTGCTTAGTTTATTATTGGATAAAAAAAGATATTGCAGCTGGGAAAGTTGCCCAATGGTTTCTGGAAGTGCGCTTAGTCTATTATTAAATACGAAAAGCTCTTCGAGCTGGGAAAGTTGTCCGATGCTTTCAGGAAGAGTGTTTAGATTGTTGGTGTATAAGTAGAGTCGTTGCAGCTGGGAAAGCTGCCCGATGCTTTCAGGAAGAGACGTTAGTTGGTTATTATGTAAGTAGAGTCGTTGTAGCTGGGAAAGTTGCCCGATGGACGCTGGGAGAGTAGTTAGTTGGTTATTATGTAAGTAAAGTCTTTGCAGCTGGGAAAGTTGCTCGATCGCTGGTGGTAAAAATATAAGGTTTAAGCTTCTTAAAATCAGGTGATTAAGTTGGGTGCAGTACTCTTTCATCCAAGGGATTAATAGCTCTGCTTTTCTCTTTAAAGGTAGGGTGTAGATATAGGGATGACTTAAGTACTCTGTTCCTCCCGGCAGATGGTGCCAGAGTAATAGGCAGCTAATATTTAGTAGGTAGGAGGAGTAATTAAAAAGGTTAGAGGCTTTATTTTCTATGATATTTTCTTCAAGGCCTAATGGAGAAAGAGAAGAGGCCAATGTAAAAAGCTTTTGAAAGATATAAAGCACTTTTTCTTCAGTAGAAAGATGGGAGTCAATTTTATAAATCTTATCTATGATATGAGTTTGTTCTATAAACTCTCCATTTCCCTCAGGAAAATGAACTCGAAGGATCATGTTGTAAAGCAAGGCGGCGGAAATTGGGGGTGGGGGTAGGAATCGATGGGAATAGCATCCAATTTCTTTTGGGACGCCAGATGGCGAAGAAGTGGAAAGAGGAGATAGAGAAACACCTACGGGGAGAGGAGCTCTTGGGTGAGTTTGCTGGAGTCGGTTGAAGACAAATTGTCTAATTTTCTTATTTTCATCTAATAAATCCCTTGTCCAATTATAGTTTATTCTTTCTTCTTCTGTTAGCTGTTCGCCAAATTGGCTCATTAAAGTTTTAGACTGATTTTCTAACAAGTTTGCCAGGGAAGGAATGGCTTTAATAGAAGGATCATTTAAAAGATTAATCAAAAGGGCAATATAGCGTTCTCTAAAAAATTCTGATAAAAAATCGGCTTCAGCAATTCCAGCAAGAAGCCTGATAGTAGGGTTGGGTATATGCCTTTCAATAAGTTGGCTATCGAGAGGGCAAAGCTTATTGCGTGCTAAACAGGAGATGACAGTATCTTCATTAAAGGTATGACCGCAAGGAAACAAAGTAACTGCTCGAGTCATCAGTCTTCCTGAGACGGCGTCTTCTATATTTTCTGAGACAGCAAGCCGAGAACTTGGGTGAGTGTTAGAAGTAGAAATGGAGGGCATCATATAACCTCCTAAAAGTGTTATAGTAGGTTATTGCTTTTAAGATTGCTTATTTCTAATAATTAAGGATTTACTGTAGGTTTTTACAAAAGTTTACTCCTTATTCTTTTATTAAGCAATTTTATTTGGAGAGCCTAAAAGGAGATTGAAACCTCAAAAAAAACTGGATGAAATTAAAGGGGGACAATTATAGAGAGTAAGGGTGAAGTAGAAATCCATGAATCTTAACTTGCTAATCTCTCTAGTCTTATAAAAAAGTTAAGGAAAATTTAATCTCTGCATCAAATGGCGCTGAGTGATAGGTCCAATAGCTTTGAGTCTTTTGTTTATAGGAAGGCAGCCAAATTTTTCTATAAAAGCATTGACTGTAGAAGGGCTGGTGAAATGAATTTCATCAATAAGAGTTAAATCTAGAGGGCGCAAATTTTTATTAAGGAAAGTATCGTAGAGAATGCATTCACGAAAGCGCCATTTTTGCTGGATAAAAAAATCGGCAAGGACAGAGCGCGAAAGAGCAGAATGGGGCCAGAAAAGATAAGGATTGACGAGAGGTAAACTTTGCAAAAAATCTATCATACCTTCAGCCGTTTCTACAGGAGAAATTAAAGGAGAAAGGGTGTCATAGCTTGCAAAAGCTTTTGCTGTCTGAGAGCCGACGCACATGACTTCTTTATTGTGTAAATGATGGGTTATATATTTATGGTGAGAAAAAATTTTAAAAAAAATATGCACTGCATTTTTGCTAGTAAAAATTAAGTGCGTATAAGATAAAAAATCTTGAAAGCCTTCTCGAATATCAGTTTGATGGAAGGTACGTGGATGAATGCGAATAATAGGGTAATGAATAAAGTTAAGGCTTTTTTCTTGTTGTTCAGGAAGATCTATGCCCAGATAAAGTATTTGCGGCTTTGGCTGGCGGCTATCTAAGCAGCTCATTAGTTCAAGTATCTCAGTATCATCTTCTCGGCATATGAGAGCTAATTGGCCTTGATAAGGCACAGTTTCTCCTGGTAGCTTAATGCGATTTAGATGGGTAAGATTAAGACGAATTAAAGCTGCTTCAGCTACTACTACGCCATCAGCTTGTCCTTTTTCAAGCAACTCCAATCTTTCAGGGATAGTTCCTCTTAAATCACAAAAGGTTAGGTCTTTACGTAGTTCTTTTACCCTTTCTTCACGACGTAGAGAGGAGGTGGCAATACAGGCTCTTGAAGGAAGGTCCTCAATAGTTTGACCCGGCCTTAGCACTAATACATCTGCAGGGTCTACTCCATGGGTGATAGCTGAGATCACTAAGCCTGGAGGAAGGGGCTCGGGAAGATCTTTAGCTGAGTGTATAGCTAAACGACACTGCCGGCTTAAAAGGAGAAGGTCAACTTCCTTGGTAAAAAAATCTGTCTTACCCATGTGGCGCAGCGAAGTAATGCGATCTTTATCACCTGTGGTTTCAAGATAGGTGTTTTCAAATAGGATATGGGCATGATGGCGGCAAAGTTCTTGATAAACTTCTTTAACCTGAGCTTTAGATAAAGCAGAAGAACGCGCACCTACTTTAATTGACAAGCTTTGCATAATTTTTTCCCTTGAATCGCTGATCTCTATATAGGCAAATACTATCTATTAAAAATTTTAAGTGCACGGTTTATCTAATCAATTGTTGGACAGCTTCTTCTACAAACTCAACGCCTATAATGCCGATTTTTTGGGAAATTTCCGGGGGAATACCTTTAATATTTCTTTTAGGGATTAAGCAGTGTTGAAAGCCCATATGAATAGCCTCTTTAAGCCGGCTTTCTATGCGGGTCACACTCCGAATCTCTCCCCCCAAACCCACCTCGCCTACTACGGTAGTTTCAGCATCAACTTGTAGATTACGCATTGAAGAGGCTACAGATAATAAGACACCTAGATCAATGCCTGGTTCTGTAATACGCATGCCCCCCGCAATCGACACAAATACATCACACCTATGCAATTGGTAGCCCATACGCTTTTCTAAGACCGCTAATAACAAGGCTAGCCGATTCTGATCAATTCCTGTACAGCGGCGAGAAGGAGTACTAAAGAAAGTTTCGGTAACCAAAGCTTGGGTTTCTATTAAAATAGCACGCGTTCCCTCTATAGTAGGAATAATCACAGAGCCAATCGCCTCTTTGCGACGTTCTTCTAAGAAAACTTGTGAGGGATTAGGCACCTCCACTAAGCCCGCCTGTTGCATTTGGAATACGGCAATTTCATCCGTAGGGCCAAAACGATTTTTCACCACTCGAATCATACGATAATTATTCTGTTTATCTCCTTCAAAATAGAGCACAGTGTCTACTAAGTGTTCTAAAACTCGAGGGCCCGCTATTTCGCCCGATTTAGTTACATGGCCAATTAGAAAAGTGGCAATCTGATGCCCTTTGGCGATATGCATAAACTCTGTAGTAGTTTCGCGTACTTGTGAAACTGATCCAGGCGCTGAAGAAATTTCCCCTTTATAGACAATCTGAATGGAATCAATAATTAAAATGTCGGGCTTTACTTGATCGATGTGAGCTTTAATAGCGGAAAAATTAGTTTCACTTAAAAGGAACAAATTTTCGCTATCAATGCCTAAGCGTTGCGCACGCATGGAGGTTTGCTCGACAGATTCTTCTCCGCAAACATACAAAATAATGGAGCCTTGCATAGCTAGTGCCTGAGAGATCTGCAAGAGAAGAGTAGATTTTCCAATGCCAGGGTCGCCGCCGACTAAAGAAAGAGAGCCAGGAACGAGTCCCCCACCAATTAAACGATCAAACTCATGCAGTAAGGTGCGGATCCGGGGCGTTCCTTTATGAGAAACTTCTTTTAAGCGCACGGGCTTACTAGTGCGTATAGGCTGTTGGGCTTCAAAGCGTGTTTTGGCGCCTACTACCTCTACTTCTTCATGCATGGAATTCCAAGAAGTACATTGAGGGCATTGGCCAGTCCACTTATATTGCTTGTGGCCACATTCAGAGCAATACCAGGCGCTTTTTTGTTTAGCAGCCATAAACTATTTAGGCCTCTTTAATTTTTTGATTAGCAATAACGCGATAGTGGGCGAGTGCATCTGCGGCGGCGGCTTGCTGAGCTTCTTTTTTAGAAGAGCCGTGTCCATATCCTTTAGCTTGATCATGAACCATCACACATATTTTGAAAATTTTACTATGATCAGGTCCTTCCTCCCCTAAAACTTTATAAGTAGGTGTTTGTTGAAAGTTCTTTTGACAGTAATCTTGAAAAAGTGCTTTGAAGTTGCGCAAAGGCATTTTTAATATAGCTTCGATTTCTGCCGAAAAGTTTTTGAATAAAAAGTGCTTGGCAACTTCTAAGCCTCCATCTAAGTAAATGGCTCCAATGATCGCTTCAAATAAGTCTGCTAGAATAGATTCCCGTCCTCGTCCATCATTCATTCTTTCACCCTTTCCTAGAAGTAAATATTGGCCTAAACCATATTTTTGCACATAATTAAAACAGGAGCTAGCTTCTACTAAACGGGAGCGAAGAACAGAGAGCTCACCCTCTGAAGTGGAGGGCAGGTAGCGATAAAGATAGTCTGCAATGAGCATGCCTAGAACCGAATCTCCTAAAAACTCTAGGCGTTCATTGTGCTTCCCCACTTCTTTGTTTTCGTTGACGTAAGATCTATGAACAAAAGCTAAAGCTAGTAAAGCTCGGTCTTTAAAGGTATAACCAATCTTATGTTCTATCTCGGTAGCACGTTTCATGAGTTCATCGTATGCGTTCATGGGTTAAATTTTACTCCACTTTTTATTTTTGAGGTAGCTTTTAATAAATCTTTAATTTTTGCTACACGCGGTTATGGAAAAAAAGTATATTTCTCAAGATAATTAACTGTTTTTTATGTTATTCTTTTTTCTAGACTTTGCAAACATTTAACCCAAATTTTAAACATAATGAAACTAGCCACTGATAAATCTCACCGAGATTATTTCTACAAACATGGGACCATTGAGTTTGATGGCCTTTTTCCCTTAGAGCAAATTCAACAGCTTAATACGGCAATTGATGGCCTCCTTTCTTTAACTTTTAAAAACATTGCTCCGCAATCGCAAAATACTGAAAATGTATTCCTTTGCGGGCGCGATCTCTATCGAAAAGATGAGCGAATCAAGAAACAGGTGTTAAATCGACGCTTAGCAGAAATTGCTCAGGAATTGATGGAAGCACGAGGACTACGTATAGGGTATGATCAGTTGCTTGTCGGTCAATCTGGGCAAGCTAACGTAAACACCGATGCTCTTTACAATCAATTTTTACAAAGTGTAGGTTCTCTCCAAGATAAAAGTTGTGTGCAGCCCTTAGTCTGTGGCCTTGTTATTTGTTTGCAACCTTCCTCATCGCTTGAAATCCCACCTGTTATTCTTCCCCAAACATTAGGCAATGGAGTTTTCTTTAAGCCCGATCTTCCCCTTGATTTAAGCTATCTTTCGCATGCGCAAGGGGGACGTTATTTAATGATTGCATATGCTAAGCCAAGATCCATCTATGTGTTAAATGATAAAGATCCCCATACGCATAGTTTAAAACATCGGGGATATGTTTTCGGCGATAGATTATCAGATAAACTCAATTCCCTTATTATCCGAAACTAATGAAGCTGCTAGATCTTTCTCCATTAACTTTTTGAAATCAAAGCATAGGCTTAAGCAATGAAGTGGATCATCCTTCAGGACGCTGTAGACACCGCTCAAAACAATATGGATAAGGATTTAAAGCTTTTGCAAAACATTGGGTGCACGGTAAATCCTATCTTGCGTTTTTATGGCTGGCAGGGTCCTTGTGCGACCTATGGATATTTTATTAATCCTCTACATTTTTTAGATGTCGAAGGAGTGCAAAAGCATAGACTGCAGTTAGGGCGAAGGCCGACAGGAGGGGGAATAGTTTTTCATTTGACCGATCTAGCTTTCTCAGTCATCATACCTGCTAAACATCCCCGCTATTCTTTAAACACGCTTGATAATTATGCTTGGGTGAATCAGCAGGTGGCCGAAGCGGTAAAAGCATTTAAAAATGAAATTGTTACTGCTTTCTTAAAGATCGAACCTCTTTCTAACAGTGAGCTTTGCCGTCATTTTTGCATGGCAAAGCCTACTATTTATGATGTGATGGTTGAAGGTAAAAAGATCGGTGGGGCGGCACAACGACGTACCCGTGAGGGTTTTTTACATCAAGGTACTTTATCTATTGCTTTTCCCGATGAGTCGCTGCTTAAAGCCGTGCTAAAAACAGGAACAGAGGTGTTGGAAGCGATGAAAAGTCATAGTTATGTTTTAGAAGAAGGGGCTGGCACTAATCAATTAGAAGAGATTCGTCACCAGCTAAGACATTTACTGGTTCTACAATTTGAAAAAACTTATTAGAAAAGAATGAGCGGAAATATAGAGAGATTTTTAATGAATGGGGCATTAGCCAGGATAATACTTTCGTGCCTCATGCGCGGTTAGAAAATAAGCGTTTTTTATCTCAGGGTAAATGTTGAGAATAAGAAGCCTCTATTATAGTATGTTTTAAGGGGCTTAAGAAAATATTCCTATCTATTCGTAAAGGGGCCTTCTTTAAATTCTTCTCTCTCTGTAAGGCTATTTTAAAAAAGTTAATAATTAAGAAAATTAGGTAGAGGCCTCTACCTATTAAAAAGAAGAAAAGAGATATCCTTTGAGAGAAAGCAGCTTTTTTGTTAGGATCTTCTCTTTCTGATTTTTAAGGAGATAGCCATAATCATGTTAGAATTTTTACGAAAGCATCAACGTTATTTCTTCATTGTCATTACGGTGATGATTGTCATTTCATTTTCTTTCTTCGGCACTTTTAACACGCTTAACACCGAATATCCTCATGAACAAACGGTTTTTACAGCCATAGACGGTACTGCAGTAAAGCGTTTAGAGCTTGATGAGCTATCTAATTTTATTAGCACTGATAGGCAAGATAAACTTCTTTTAGGAGGAGTTTGGGGACCTAATTTCTTAAATGATGGGGTTATATATAAGGATTTTTTAGAAAGTGGAATGGGATTGGTATTGGCATCACACTATTCTGATGAGCTGGCAAAAGATTTAAGGGCACGTTCTGAGAAAGAAAAACGTTCTTCTCTTTACAGTCATCCGCAAGCCGGATTTATCAATGTCGAGTCCGCCTGGTCTTATTTTGCTCCTCAGATGAAGGCTAATTATAATCTTTTGCAAGCAACTACTAATCCCGTGGAGATGGAGGCGTTGCAAGCGCGTATAAGTTTGTTCCTACAAGAAAAGCAATTTCCAGCCCCCTTGTTAAGGCAAGTTTTACGCTATCAAGAAAGACAATATTCTTGGCTGCCTTCCGATGATAATCTTGACTATCAAGACCTTTCTCTTTTTGGATACCATACGGCAGAGGATTGGTTTGGCCCTCGCTTTATGCGTCTTATTGCTCAATTCATTATCAATAGTGCTAAAATAGCTGAACAAAAAGGCTATAGAGTTTCAAAAGAAGAAGCTTTAGCGGAGTTGATGCAACATGCTGCCAAAAGTTATCAGGAAAATATAAACAACCCTAATTTAGGAGTAGCTAACCTACAGCAATACTTCGATGAGCAGCTACGCCGTATGGGGATGGACCAAAATAAAGCAATAAAAGTTTGGCGAGATGTTTTGTTATTTCGCCGGCTTTTCCATGATATTGGTAATGCGCTAGTCGTGGATCCATTTAGCATCACAAAACTTCAAGGATATACAAAGGAAGGAGTTGTAGGGCAAATTTTTCAACTACCAGAAAGCTTGCGAATGGATAGCTATCGCAAAATGCAAAAGTTAGAAATTTATCTTAACGCCGTCAGCCAGCGTCCAGAAGATAGAAAACACCTTTTAATGTTACCGACTAAATTTTTAACCCGGGAAGCAATAACCAAAAAATTTCCCGAATTACTGCATAAGCGCTATATTCTGGAGGTAGCACAGGTAAATAAAAGAGATCTTCAAGCTAAGGTCAGCATTAAAGACACTTGGAATTGGGAAGTTGAAGAGCACAATTGGGAGATATTAAAAAAGAAATTTCCAGAATTAGGGATTAGAAAAGGGAGCACGCGCGAGGAACGCTTCTTAGCTTTAGATGATTTAGACGATAAAACCAGAGGGCTGGTGGATGCTTTTGCTCGCGCTGCGATCGTTGATCTCCATCCTGAATGGATAAAGCAAGCCTTAGAGAAGGCTGCTGCTAAGAAAAGCGAGGTGTCAATTGGCACTAAGGGTGGCAAAGTAGCTTTTGCTGTGGGAGAAAAACGGCCAGAACTTATACAGTTATTAGAGCAAGCTTCTTTACAAGGAGAAGCTATCAATTCAGCAGCAGAAGAGCTTACGCAGTATTCTCCTGATAATCTCACCTATTATTGTATAAGGGTTATTGATCGGGCTTCTGAGCATGAAATTATGACTTTTGCTGAAGCAGAGGAGCAAGATGTACTAGAGCCCTTACTACAGAAAGAATTAGAAGCTTATTACGTAAAAATTCGTGAGAAAGAGCCTTCACAATATAAAAAAACTGATGGCTCGTGGAAACCTTTAGCAGATGTACAGGATCTGGTAGCAGATCAATATTTTGCAAAAATACGTAAAGCTATTGAAGCAGATTATAGGGAAGCCACAGCTCCTCAACCGGCACCTTCTATTTTTTTAGGGGATTACTTGGCCTCCTTGCGTTTATATGCTTACATGCGTGAGGTTCGCCATAGCTTGGAAAAAGATCCTTCTAATGCGCAAAAGTGGGTTGATACCGCTCAGGAAGGAACTGAGGAGAAGCTAGCGAAACGCCAGCCTTTAGAGAATCAATGGAAGTTAATCCAAACAGCTTACCGCGGCTTGCGTAGCGACTTAAACAGTGATTTGAATGCTCATGAAATTTTTGCTATGCAAGTGGGGGCATGGAGCCAAGTCAATACTCCAGGAAATGGAGATATTAATTTTTTCCACTTAGAAAAAAGAGAAGCTTCCACTAGCGCAGTGGCCGGGCCCAAAGTGCATCAATTGTATAATGTCCTCTCTGCTGAGGGACAGCGTATCTATATGCAAAAATTGCTGCAGATGCTTAAAGAAAAGAAAGCTTTGTCACTTGATTACATGAATAAAGCTAAAGAAGAATAAAAAAATAAATGCTTTAAAGAAAATTCATTAGGACTCCTAAAAGCCAAATAGGCAAGCTGAAGAAATAGCTAAAAAGTCCCTAAAGTTTTTCTTTAAAGCGGTTTAAATATAAAAATATATGTTTGAAGAAGAATCATTCTCATTATCACCGGTTAATTTTTTTCAATTGAAAGGTGATTGTCATTATGCGCCTAAAGGTATTAGCGGCCAAAAGTATTTGTTAGCAGATACTAGCTACCTTTGTGGAGAAGAGCATTTTTCTAAAGTTTCTTTAGGATGGAATGAGCAAGGTCTAGAGTGCTTAGTAGCAGTCTCACAGCCGTTTAAGCAAGCTTATCATCCTGATGTAAGCCGAGGCGATAGTGTAGAATTAATGATTGATACCCGGGATGTGAAAACCTCCGGATTTAACACACGCTTTTGCCATCATTTTTTCTTTCTACCAGAAGCTGTTGATGGCATCCAAGCGGGTGAAATGACTCGCTTTAGAACGGAAGATAAGCATGAACTTTGCGATGCTAACGAGTTGAAAGTCAATAGCCAGCTTTCTTCTCAAAGTTATACGCTGAAAATTTTTATTCCTAGTCATTGCTTAGTCGGCTATGATCCCGAGCAATTCGATCGCTTAGGGTTTACTTATAGAGTTAACCGCAAAAATGAGTCTCCCCAACATTTTTCGGTGGTCACCCGTGACTTTCAAATCGAGCAACAACCTTCCTTATGGAGCAGTTTAAGCTTGGTTAAGTAGAGACAAAACTACGTGTTTTCCACACTATTCATTGAAAAATAGATATCTTTAGCTAGTTCAAGAGAATGAAAAGGTTACGAATAGCAGAGCATACACCTCAAATGTGGCAATATGATGTGCTCATTCTTAATATGGCTAATTGGCATCACTTCGTCGGGAGTGCCACACCTTAAATAACGCGAGTTATCGGATAAGAAGACGCTCTAAGGCTGCTTCAAACCCTGCTTTAAACTGTAAGCCAACGCATTAACTTTTGTTTTTTTTGTAACAGATAGGACTTAATCTGACATTTGTGATAAAAATAAAGGAAACACAATTTAAAAGCCGCGAAGCTTGAAGCCCTGCCGCTCATTAAAAGTGACAGCAGGGAAGTTGAAGTGAGCGACTTAAACCAATAAGGAGTGTCAAAATGTCAAATTT
>NZ_JRXI01000009.1:0-13851 GCF_000813645.1 Neochlamydia sp. TUME1
TATTGACCATTCTCGCACTAAAGCTCGACATCCTCAAACCAATGGAATCTGCGAAAGGTTTCATCAGACCATCCAGAACGAATTTTATGCCATAGCTTTTAGGAAGAAAGTGTTTAAAAATGTTGAAGAATTACAAGAGGATGTGGATAAATGGATGAATGAGTATAATAACGAGAGAATACATACAGGAAAGTATTGTTTTGGCAAGACGCCTTTACAAACATTCTTAGATGCTAATCATCTTGCACAAGAAATGATGTTAGATAAGTTACAACTGACAGAAATAGTACCTGCCAGGTAGCTCATGTTTGTCAAATCAAGTACTGTCTAGGGCAGATAACTTGTGTTATTTAGAAAAAAGCTATCAAAGTCAGAATTAATCATCCTTTGTTATTTCATCTAAAGCTCTATTTTTCAGAAGATTAAGCATTTTACAAAAATGATCTGCTTTATTCAGATTTGATCCAATACAGCCCTACGATAGGGAAATCGAATGGTATTCGACCTCCCCATCGTTAGCCGTGTTATCGCCAGCTTTCGATAAATTGAAAATCTTTGCTATTGATCTACCCACTGCCCCATTTGATTTAAAATCACCCGATTAGCTCCTTGGCCTAATGGTCTCACTCTAATAGGGCCATAGCTTGTAGCTATGATAATCCTTTCAGGATCAGTATACAATATAGGATAAGTATTATTAGGGGAGCTTAAAACAGGACCACTAGGAGTTGCCATTATGGCAGCCATACCAGGTCCAAACAATTGGTTTCTTAGGGCAATTCTTTGTTCTAATGCTTGTGCTTTTTCAGCCTCTTTTCTCTCTAATTCATTACGCTTAGCTTCTTCCTTCTTACGTCGTGTGTCAACTGCTGCTTTGCGTCCTTGTTCTAATTTTTGTTCTATCTCACGTCGTATTTCGTCTCTCTCATATTGTTCTTTTCTTGTATCATAGATGTCTCTTAATCGTGAGGTGTTAAGTTCATAAGATACGTCCTTGTTATCATGATCAAAACCTTCCCATTCTGTCAGGATTTCAAAGTATAAACGATCTGCCGAACCAAAATCATTTTGAGCGCAGGCCTCTCGAAATTTATTTTCCAACGCTTTAAGCTTTATGACAGCTTTTTGAGCTAAATCTTTTCGTTGTTGGCGTTCTTCTTCGTTAACAATGTCGTCTTGTTCTTGCTCATACTGTGTTTTACTTGTTTTATAAAGATTTTCTAATCGTTTGATGTTAATATTATGAGACACACCTGCTGAATGATATTTAGTCTCAAAAATTTTTAATTTTTGTTTAAGCTCATCTAATGATTGGTTTGCCCGATCAAAATCATTTCGAGCGCAAGCACCCTCAAATTGCTCTTTCAAATCTATGAGCGGACTGAGAGCTTTGTTAGCAGAACGTATAAGTTGTTCTTTATCATAGTTGGCTTTGGTTTGATTATAAAGATTTTCTAATTGTTTGAGGTTGATGTTATGAGATATACCCGTTTCAGGATAGTATGCTTCAAAATGCTGTACTTTCCCTTTAATTTCATCTAGGAAAGTCTTGGCAGAAACAAAATCTTTTTCAGCACACCCAAGTCTAAGCTTTCCTTCTAAAGCTGTGAGCTGCACGAGAGCTTGTTGAGCTAAATTGATGAGCTGATCTTTATCATACTTTGTTTTAGTTTTAGTATAATGGCTTTCTAGTTGCTTAAGGGTAATGTGATGAGAGATACCCGTTTCCTGGTATTCAGTTTCGAACAAACCTAATTTTTGTTTAATTTTATCTAATGATTGCTTGGCTGACACAAAATTATAGACGTTGATTGTTTCGAAAAAATTTTTTTGCAAGTCAGCGAGCTCAAAGGAGGCTTGTTTAGCCTCCCTCTTTTTCATGAAAAGAGCATACCGCTTTTCTAAGTTTTCGAGATTTACTTGAGATTGAATTTCCCTATCAAAATATTGAACCCCTTGCTGTAATGCAGTAAGAATAGCCTGTGACTCATCGGCAAGGCGGTAAGAGTCATCAGCACAACAGTGGTCGAATCGATGAATCATCTCATGAAAATGTCGTGTAATAACTCCTTGTGCTGTGGCGACTAGATCAAAAATATGGCGATGTTCAATAATTTCTAGCTTTCGAAGGCTCTCTAAATAATCGGCAATCTTTTTAAAATCATTCTCGGATAAGCTTGCTTGACTTAAAATAGCTTGAATATTTGCTTGGATTTGATCGCAGATATTGATTAATCCTATGATATCTGAATCATTTAAAACTGTTTTAAAAATTTTTTGAGGGTGTTGGATGCACTCAAGCTCAGCTATCTTGTCTAACACTTCCTTTTTAGTTAATGCCCCTACATATTTCAAATCAGAGGCATTTAAGGGATCGTAGATAAACAGGCGCTCACTTAGCTGCAGAAGAGTAGCTATTTCAAATTCATCTTTTAATTTGGTATCTTTAATAAAATCTTTTAAATCCTCTAAGGGCTCTTGCTCTTCGTCACGTTGAACAAAAGGTATTTGCGTGATACCTAAAAGAATCGAATTTTTATGTTCAAGGAGGTTCTCTTTGGATCCAAATAAGTCACAGCAAATTTTAATCATATCTCTAAGTCCACGAGCCTTATCTGCCTCTAAGGTATGAAAGTTAATAAGTATCACAACTTTAACACTTTTAGCTTTGATGAAGGTGTTTCTTATGTTAGCAGCATTGGCAATATTAATCTCATAACCTCGATTATCTAAAAAGCCCGGACAATCGCAAAGGCTTACCTGATTTTTTATTTCGACTAATTGAGGTATAAAGGTCTTTGAGTCTTTAGTATGACCAATCGGCATCACTTCGTCACGAGCACCACCCTGGGCTGTTGGCGTAACAATGACTACTGACTTTACTCCAGTTAACCCAAGCTTTTTCGGGCTAATTCGTTGCATGGTGCAGCCGCAGATAGCGTTACTAAAAGTGCTTTTTCCAGCGCCCGTATTGCCAATCACCACAACAAGCTCTTGATCTTTAGCTTTCTGTGCTTCTATTTCCCCACGTCTAATACACTCCATCAACACAGCAATGCTTTCCTCTGATTGCAAAGGTGTAGATGGATCATCAAGCTTGCGAGCCAATAAGTCATTGACATTAAGACTAGGTTGGATTGGAGCTGATGCAGGGGCGTGATTAACAGGAGCGGTTGAAGGAGTCGGTGTTTCAGCTATTACGGTTCTTAAAGAAACTCGACTTTCATTACGTTGAATAGGGGCTGTCATGTTTTCCTCATTTTTTTAATTGAAAGGTTAAAAGTTCTACTAGTTGACATCGTGCTTGTACATCGAATCGAATACTCTGGCCTGTTTTTTCAAGCTCTAAGCAATACATTTTTTGTTGATGTTTTTGATAGATTTCTTGCTCTTTTTGTGACAATTCTTGTATTACTTGAATTTCTCTATTACCTTGTTGCAAAGAGGCAATTTCTCGGCTCATCGCTGTAATATTCGTTTGGCGCTTTAGTTCCTCTACCTGGAGAAGTTGATTGTAAAGCTGGGTTTCCTCTTTTAATTTGCCGGCATGTAATTTCATGAAAATAGCCCAGTGGTGATCATCCTGCTTTTCTACCAGCTCCCAGTGTGCAGTTAAATGGTCAATCTCTAATTTTCTTGCATAAAGCGCTAATTCTAACGTCCCTTTAAAATCTGACCATATTCCTGCTGCGGCCTTTTTCTCTAGGCTGAGGCATTGCCAGGAGGTGTCTTGGATAATCTGGCGGCTAAATTGAGCAAAGTTAATGAGGCAATGTGCTTGTGCAATGCGATTTGCTGATAGTCCTACAGCTTTAAGCTCTTGCTCTAGCTTATCGACAAGGGAATGCAAGGACTGGCTCAGCTGATAAGTTTGTTCAGCAAATTGTTGGACATTCGTAAGAAGGATAGTTCCCAATCTTTCCACCTCTGCATTTGCTGCTAAGACGATATTCATTAGCCGCTGCGTGTGTTTCACATGCTGTAAAGAAGCTGTTTTGAGCGGTTGAGCGGATTGGCTACTATCGGGAGAGGAGTGAAGTTCTTCATCAATAAGCTGAAGTAGACCCTCTTTTGTGTGAGGATCAAAATGGCGTAATCCCGCATCGATGGTTTTAAGGAGTTGAAAACTTTTCACATCTCCTGCCTCATATAAGCGACTATACTCCCACAGCAAATGCCGAAATTTGATTGTCAAGATTTCTTGTAAATTCTCTAACATCCTTGATACATGCCGTTTCTCTAAAAAATTGAGAGGCTTAAGGCTAGCTTGATAGGTGGCTAACTGTTTGAAATCATCGTCAGATAGTTCTTGCTTTTTAGTAATTTCGATGATTTTTTTCTTAAAGATATCCAAGAGGTTGTCTAGTCCCAGCAAATCACTAGGTGATAATACGACTTTAAAGTTTGAGGGATGCTCGATCGATGGTAAATGTCTAACTTGCTGGATAATATCTTCCCTGGAACTAGCTCCCGCATACTTCAAATGGGGATTGTTCAGGGGGTCGTAAATAAAGAGTTGCTGAGCTAATCGAGCACAAATTTTGCGGTCTAGGGGGTCACCGCGTGCATCCGAGATAAAAGCTTTCAGATCTTCTAATGGCTCCTTTTCCCCCGAAGGGAGTTGAGTCACACCGAGAAGAACAGAAGAGGCGTGCCTCAGCAGGTTTTCCTTGGAGCCAAAGAGATGGGTACAGATTTGCAATAGATCAGCTAATCCTTTAGCTTTATCAGCCAGCAAACTAGGATAACTAATCAAGGCGATCACTTTTAATGTGCCAGCTGTATTAAAAATAGTTTGAAGAGTGACAGCTTTTGCAACGCCGATTTCATAGCTATTCGTCTCTAAAAAACCTGGAAAATCGCAATAGATTTCTCCTTCGTCTGTTGCAAATTGAGGTAGAAAGGTTGTCTGGGGAGAATCGTTATGCCTTATGGGCGCTATTTCGTCACGCCTTCCTCCCTGAAGTTGCGGCTTGACTACCACCACCTTATTTGGACCGTAAAAGCCCAATTCACGCGGTCGCTTAGATATCAGATCGCATCCGCCCAAATCATTGACCAAAGTACTTTTACCTACTCCGGCTAATCCTATGATAGCTATGATATTTTTATTCGTTGCTTGGCCTGCCACACTTTTTCCGCAACGGATGGCCTCCATTAGGACTGCTAAACTCTCTTGCTCATTTAATTTAAAGTTAGGATGTTCAAGCTTGGCTTTAAGCAGGCTTTCTACATCGCGTTGGACTATAGCAGGCGATGAGACACCGGCTCCTCTCTGAGTTCCAGAGAGAGCCTGAGCCTTTTCAAGAACGTTTCTCGCAAGATTTTTCGTGGTGCCTATTTGGGGGGAATTTGCTTGTTTGGATAATATGGCTGAAGGGTGTGGGCCGTTTGAGCGTATAGATGGACGTGCATTCTGAGTAGGATTCATATTTTTTTCCTTATTATAGTGGAGAGAACGGTGGAAGCCCCCAATCTGATGAAGAAGCTTGAGTATGAGCCTGATTTGATTGCTTAAGTCGAGGTTGACCAAGAGAGGGTAATCCTGGAAGGGACGGAAGCTCTAAAGTTCCTACAGAGGCAGAAGCATGGGGATGGGTTGGCTGTGTAGCTTGACGCTGACCAGGAGGGGGTAATGATGGAAGAGCCACAAGTTCTGAAGCTCCGGCAGAGGCAAAGGTATGAGTCTGACTCGGCTGTGTGGATTGGGACTGACCAAGAGGGGCTAGTGACGGAAGGGGCGCAAGTCCTGAAGTTCCTACAGAGGCAGAAGCATGAGTCTGAATCGGCTGGGTAGCTTGATACTGATCGCGATGGGCTAGCGGCGGAAAAGGTTTAGTTCCCCAAGTTTCTGCTGGTGCAGAAGGAAAAGTCTGGCTTGCTTGTGCAAATTGAGGTTGATCCCCAGAAGTAATTATTGGATTCAAATGAAGAGGTAGCCTCGCACTAGGTACTGTTGTCATAAATGAGCGAAACAGGTTGGGATACGCATTATAATCTGGTTGATCTGATACCGAATAAGGGCCACTTGTCGAGGCAGGTGAAGTGGAACTCAATACTTCTTGCATTTTTTCAAATTCTTCTTGTCTGTTTTTAAGCTCTGCTTCAAATTTTGCTTTATTAGTAGCTAATCGTTCATAATGCGCTTCATCTTCTTGTCGGTCTCGACTTCTTCTCTCTTCAAGCTGAACTTGAAATTGTTGATGTTGATTTTGTAAAGCTAGATCGTGTAGCGCTTTTTGCCTCGCAAAGGCTTCTTTTTCTTGCTCTTGGCAATGGTGTTGTTGTGCGGCATCTGCTTCAATTTGTTGTTGCTGCTGTCGAAAAAATTGACCGATTTTATCGCTAGTTGACTCAATGGCTCTATTGCCCTCATTTTGGCTTTGATTTATTGTGGCTACTGCTGATAGGTAAGCTGTTGGGAGATCTTTAGAAGGGTAAGTCATAGTTTCACCTTTTAGTTAAGTTTCTTTATAATTTTCCCTTGCGCTCCCTCTTTTTATGAGGGAGCGTGGGACAAATAGGATCAGCTATTCTCTATATATTATTGGAGAACGCAAGGAGGTTTAACTATAGAAGCGAACGTTTTAAAGTGCTCATTACGTTCACTAGCAGCAATTTGATTTCTTTGAACCTCCGCATCTAGTTCATTCTTTTGCGATGCCACTCTACCTTGTATATTAGTCTGATGAAAATTCGTGTCACGTTCATATTTGATTCGCTTCCCCTCATTTTCAGCTTTTTTTTGTATTTCCAATTTTTGGTTAGCTGCGGCATCTTTTTGCTCAGCTGCTTTTATAGCTGTCAATTGTTCCTCGATTTCTCTAGCATTCCGAAGAGCTTCTTTATCAATCTGGTACTTATTACTTATAGTTGCTGCTTCAAGTTGGTACTTGTTATTGGCTTCTTCTTCTTTTAGCCACTGGCCCCGAATTTGTATTTGTGCTTCTAAAGCGGCTTTTCTTACTTCAAGCTCTCGTCGAGTATTCCCATCTTTTTCTTCCTCTCGAAGATGGATGATCTCTTTTAATTGGTTGAATAGCTGCGCTTGTTCTTTTAGCTTGATATCCTGAATCTTTAGTATGAGATCAAGATTATGTTGTTCTTGCTGCTGAAATACTTGGAGTTTTTGTGATAATAGGGCTACTTGATTACCACGTACTTCAAAAATCGCCTTTAAAGTGGCAAGAGTTTGTTGGTTAATAATGCCTCCTCCTTTGCCGGCCAAGTCTATAGCTGCTTCACTAGAGTTTTTCATTACCCCTACACTAGTAGCAGAAAATTCGATGATTAATTTGGCTTTTATTATATCATTTGTAGTAAGAGTAGGATCATCCATTCCACGCTTCAAGATATTTAGGCAATAGTTGCTAATTTGGTGGTTGGCTACTTGGACTTTTTGAGCGAAATCTCCAATCGCACGAATGATAATATTTGTGGTATTTTTAGTGTTTTGCACTAGGTCATTTAACATGTCCTCAACTACTTGCATTTGCTCCCTATGGGTTTCAATAGATAATGCCCCCTTACCGTGAGCCACTTCTCCAAGGTAATTATGGCTCTGCTGTGTTAGCTGGGTTGCTAGATGTGAGTCTGTAAAAGTAAGTTGTCCTAAGGCGGCCCAATCAAAATCAGATAGAGTATTGATTGTATCGGGGGCGGTACGAGGAAGGGAAGTTTGGCTACCTACGGCGGTACTTTGCGCATTTTGCAAGGCCAAACTTGAATTGTCCCGCTGATTCGAGTTGCCTGTAGTAGCCTGTCCTGTCACGTATGACGATGAAGAGTTTAATAAACTACTCCAGTCAAAAGGGTCGATACTGCCTTCGCTTCTTAATGTAGGATTCATATTAAATTACCTAATGTTTAAAGGTTATATTTCAATTTCTTCTCATACAAGTGAGATGATAGGCATTTTCCAGACCAGGCCTTTTTTTTGTCAATTATTTTTTTAATGTTCTGAAAATGCGCTACTTATGTTATTTATTATATCTTGTTTTTATAATCATATTAGATGGTTCTAAACAAAATTTAGGGGTTTTTGAAAGATACTATAGCTACATAGAGGAGTGTAGAGATTATTTAAATTTATGATAAAATAATGTTGAAAAGGCATTGATGCGTAAATGAAAAGAAGCATATGTGATAAGATTGATCTTTGACACTTAAGAGCTATAAGAGGATGTCTTAAACCCTTTGTTTTATCCTTATCCTTTTGCACATTATCAAAGAAATTCTAAAGTCCGTAGCTTAATCTCTATAAGGGGGAATTGGATCTATTTATCAATGATTAAGCTGATGTTAAGCCGGATTAATAAGGCAAAAGAAAGGTTTTAGCATACCCTTTAAGGAAAGAAGGAGCGCTCAAAAATTTAACCTCCTCCCTGGCGCTATCCTAGGCGTTCTGATAATTAAAGCTGTTTATCATTTGTCCCTTCGCACTGTAGGAGAATTTATGTTATCGATGATTGCTTTGCTGGCTTTAGGACAGCCTGTTCCTTGTTATGCCCGCACCTGCAGGCGTGCTAAAGAGCTTGGATAAGAACTTAAGCCGTAAGCGTCCGTCCCACAGACATAGTTTTTGATTCCTCTGGGGTGAAGGTGTATGGCGAAGGAGAGTGGAAAGTGTGCCAGCATGGCAAAGCAAAGCGGAGGAGTTGCAGAATCGTCTTATGTGCAGGGTATGGATCCTTTAGTGCCTCCAAGAAGAGGACGAAGGCTAAGCTAAGAGACGGACAAGCCTTGCATGCAAAAAAGAAAGGATGCTTTAAAAGTTATTAAAGCCTTTGGAGGAGACGATGAGGCTAGGTTGCTTAGGAAGAAGCTTTGAGGTTATCATAAAAGATCACTTGCCGAAATGGCAATATATCGCTTTAAAAGAAGCTTTGGAGGAGATTTTCGCTCTAGGAAACTAGCCCTATCAGCGAGCATAACTATACGCCAAGACTTTGGCTATGAATAAGATTTAAAAGCTTGGGGTGCATAGAGGACTATAGGTGCTAACTAAGCTGATAAGTCCTATATAGGCTGTGCCTTAGCAGGCAAGCTATTAGAACATTTACGCAACAAAGGTCGCTGAAAGTTGTTTTTTGAACGTGACTAAGAGACATTCTCTGAATTAATTTATTGCGCTATTCTTCTTACCATCAGACGTATCATAGCTAAGTAGAGGAACGCTTGGCTGGTGTTTGGCAAGGCCTCATAATCCTTACTTAATCTGCGGCATTTACCAAACCAAGCAAATGTTCTTTCTACTATCCATCTTTTTGCTTGTAGATGAAATCCTTTTAGCTTAGATCTTTTAATGGCTGTTAAATCAATACCATGTAAAGCTGCTTCTAATTTTATTTCTTCCCCGCTATATCCTGTATTGGCAAATGTTTTTTTGGCCATACAACTTTTCCCTGGAAATAATAAAGTAGCGCTTTTAGCCCATCTCTGTCGCTATAAGCTGCGCTACTTACTACAACTGCTATTAACAGTCCCAAGTGATCCGCTACTATGTGTCTTTTCCTACCTTTAACTTTCTTGCCGCCGTCGTATCCATAGAGCCTTTTTTTCAGTTGTTTTGACACTTTGGCTATCGACTATAGCTGCACTTAAGTTCCGCTAGCTTGCCTTAAGCTTTGGCGAAGCGATCGCCTTAAATAAGCATTAATTTGTTCGAATAAATGACTTTGTTTCCATCTTAAAAACTGAGAATAGACCGATTTCCAAGGAGGAAGATCATGCGGAAGATCTGTCCATTGACAACCTGTCCTTAAGACGTAAAAGATGGCATTAAGCATCTCTCGTCTAGTGTGCTTTGGTGGCTTGCCAGCTTTTTTCTTGCATATTATAGGTTCAAGCACTTGCCATTCTTGATTATTTAAATCGCTAGGATAAGGTTTTCTTATCATATTAGGCTCCTTGGTTAAACAGCCTATATTTTAAACGATTTTAATAATTCAGAGAATGTCTCTAAAGTAACAGAGAACGCTTGTATATTAATAGCAATGGCTATTTATCTAAACTAGCCGAGAAATAAATTTTATCAAAACAAACGCTACCTAATTCCAAATCTTAATAGAATAAGAGCAAGTTTAACAGAAGGAGGGGCAGGATGCTTAAAAATACGATGTAGGGTTGGAGTGATAAAAAAATAGAAAGAAACCAAGCGTATTTCTTCTGTTTTATGTGAGAAAGGAAGAAAGCCGTGCAAACATTCTAAAGAAAACATATTGATGCTATTCTTTATGCAAGCCATACGGGATGCCAATAGAGGACTCCTCCCCGCAATTTTCCTTATTGGAAAACAGTGTTTAATTATTTCTCAATAAGAAAATAGCTGAGAGAATGAGAAAATTCTTTAAATAAACGCTAAAAATATGAAAATATAACCCCAAGCTAAAATCCCAGCAAGCCAGAAGAAACTTTCGGCTGATTAGGAGAGTAGAAATAGTATAATTACCTAACATTGTTTATTATAGGGATGCCGTTTAAAGGATCGTTTAAGCTACAAAGATTTAAAGTTGGGAATTGATGTAAGGATGTAACATCCTTACATTTGATGCAAATTAAAACTATAAAAAATGCTTTTTTCCTAGGAGAAAAAATGAAATTTGCCGATACGCATGAATGGATTGAAGTTGCAAATCGCATAGGAATTGTAGGTGTTTCTAAGCATGCACAGAAAGAATTGGGCGAAATTGTCTATGTAGAATTGCCGAAAATAGGCAAAAAAGTAACGGCTGGCGAAGAAGCTGCTGTTCTTGAATCTACTAAAGCCGCTACAGATATCTATTCTCCTGTTTCAGGCACTATTATAGAGGCTAACACTGCTCTGTCTTCGGCAGCAGATCTAGTAAATACCTCTCCTGAAAAGGAAGGGTGGCTTTTTAAGATAGAAATGGATAGCTTAGATGAGCTTAATAAGCTCATGGAGGCCCAAGAATACTATGCCAAATTTTCTTGAGAAATGGATGGTAGCTCTCATGAAACAAATTCTTCGAACTCTTATAGGATAAAATTTTTTAGAGAAAGCACTCTATTATTTGTCTAGAGGCTACCACTTTTTAGCAAAGTCTACCTAACTTAACATGATAATTTTTGCTAACTTTTCTTCCAAGGAAAGCTGATCATATTCGTCTTTTTCTCTCCAGTAATAACCCTGTTGCTGTAACCCATGCGCAAAGTAAAACTGCTCGAAAACTTTAGCAAAAATAGCTTTATCTTCAGTGGGATAAATATACCATCCGGTGTGGTATTGCTCTTTAAACTCCTTGGAAACAGTAATTCCTGAAGCCGTAATAGCATCAAGCATCCATTTCTCATGAATTTTTATTTCTACCCCAGGAATTAATTCCGCAGCAATGCCCTGATTACGAGGGTTGATTAAAAGCTTTATTTGCATGTTTTTTCTCTCAATTACTTTATTTAAAGTTAGCATTTATTATTTTTTTATGAAAGGTGAGAGTTGGCTCAATAATGATCAAACCCTTCATCCTGCCTCTCAAGCTTCTGATTCCACTTCTCCATAAGTTGCTTGATGATCCCTAAAGAGTTTTTATTTTCTTTAATAGCTTTTTCTAAAATTTGGCAAGCTTCGTTCATCCATTCAATCGCTTCTTCTGGCATTTCGCGGCTTTGCATATATTTTGCATAGCCTTCTCTTGCTTTATTATCCACTAATTTTATCAAGTTTTGGTTGAATGGGGCTTTAAATGCAGGGTGAGACAAATACTCCATTTTCAATGGTTCCCCTATACCTTTAAAGCAGCGATCGTGGTCAATTCCATAAGCTTTATATTGGGTGGGGGAGGAATTCTCTATGGCTTTGTATAAGATATTACCTGCGTGCCTATCGCCATTACCAGAAATGAGGTCAAAGATAGCCAAAGCATGCATCTCCCTTGGGGAAACAGTTGCTTGCATTTGCTCTATTTCGGAAATGTTTTTAGCTTCTTGCAGAAAAAGTTGAGCTGAGCCTTGCCAGTTGTTAAAATTGATTTGTACTGTCTTTGGAATAGGAAACAAGCCATTTAAATTAATACCAGAAGCTGCTTGTTCTCTGCTACCCATCGTAGGATCTTGGCTAAAATTGTCTTGTATGCAAGGCTTGAATATAAAAAGTTTCTCGCCCTTGGCTTGTAAAATGTATGTCTCGTTAACATTTGTGCTTCCGAGAGCATGAGTACTTAGAAGAGGAATTTGCTTTAGCCCCTCTTGATAATCGATGAGTTCTTTTTGATACTTTTCATAAGCTTGCTCAAAGATATTACCAATCTCTTCGTTCATTTGTTTTATTTTTATAAGTTGTTCTGGTATTTCGCTTGGAGGACAGTCCCTTAAAAATCCTGGCAAGCCTGGATGATAGCTGGCTGGTTCTGGTTTTTTGGCAAGATAGTCCCTTGCTGCCTGCGAAGCATCCTCACATGTCTTATAGGCAGAAAGAGCTTGGAAGCAGTCAGATAAACTTTTCACAAGATAGGCTGCATGAGGTTTTTCTGGTATCTGTTTTAATGAAGAAAAATGCTCGCTAAATTCTTTTAAGGGTTCTTCAAACAAAGCGGCATGCATTTTTGTGATTTCTTCTCCCGTAACTGGCTTATCCAACGCAAATTTATTCGCAACCATATTAAAGATAACATTGGCAAGGTCTCTTTCTGTCTTCAACTTTTGTTGAGCAATTAATTGTTTAATCTTAGGAATGTTTTTATTAGCTGTTGCCTGGACAAAACACTTTTTCATTGCCTCGTAGAAGGGTTCAGGGTTTAAGGATTTGCTTAAAATATCTTCTGTTTCAGCTAAAGCACTACTTTGAGTGGTATCTGCTTTGGTTTTTTTTGTTGGGCGCTCGCTACTAGTTTCATTTCTTGGTAAAGCTTGTTGGACTTCCAAATGCCGCTTTTTTGCTTCAAGCTCTAAAGTGTTTTTTTTATCTATCGTAGAAGGAGTAGTTTCTATTATTTTTTCTTCAACTTCTGAGGGAGTTCCCTGGTCTTGAATGCTTTTTTCTTTTTCACTCGATGAGGCCTGCTCGGTTGAGTTAAGGAAATATTGATGATTGCCTTCCAAGCGCATGCCTAGTTTTTCTGGATTCATACATTTCCTCCAGCTTACCCGCCTTATTTTCTTAAAAACAATTACTCTTATTAATTTAATTATAATATTTTATTTTTTTATTATAAATAGTTTTATAAAAAGCTGATTTTAACTTTTTAATTATAATAGTTTATGAGGAAAAGAGGGCGATAAATGAAAGAAACCCATAAGGTAGCCAGTAGCCTTCTATCCTATTTTAATGAGAATTCAAGCAGCTTACAGGATGAGAAGGTAGAAAAGGATAAAAATTGGCTTGTTTTTAGGTTTTCCTTGAGAACAAAAAAGCGAATAAGACTAACCACTAGATAGGAAGTTTAAAGCCCTCGGACTAGTAGGCCTTGCCTCGTTTTACGGGGCTTGGTTCTTAAAGATTTAAGAGGCCCGGTAATTTTTTCTAGTACGCCCCTAGTTAACATACTAGGCTTTTGTAAGCTTATCGATTGAAGAATCAGTGACCACTATTCTTATACCTTACGATTTTTAGAAGGAGAAAATCCTGAAGGTCGCACTATTTTTAACACTAAAAAGGGAAGAAAAATGTTTTTTGAAAGCTTTATGCAAATAAACTAAAAATTTATTTATGTAGAAATGTCCTGACAATGCTTACTTTAATGTAACGTATTTAAAAAACTTCATGCAACCGATAGGAACTTTAGAATATTTAAGTCAATTACTCAGAACATAAGCACGCTAACAACATCCAAGCTAGTAGTGTATCTATTGGCTTTTTAGGAGGAGAATAATGAGCGCCTATTCAATTTTTAAAGG
>NZ_JRXI01000010.1:0-7915 GCF_000813645.1 Neochlamydia sp. TUME1
GGAAGGTTCTTGAGGCCTTTAGAGAATAATTTTATACGCAAGCATTTATTCCTTTAACTTTATTTTCGAATAAGAAATTTAGAATGAAAAGGGACTCTCCTCCTATAAAATAGAGAAGGAGGGTAAGTAGACCTAAAAGGTAAGTTTTTTAATTGCTATAACCGTGATTAATTAGCTTTTTAAAGGCGTCTCGCTATATATCTTTTCTACTTGTGAAAATGGCATCATCTGCGTGTCGGCATTTGAGGGTTTACCTGTAGGTATGGCTAGTTTAATCCCTGTAAATCCTTGAAAAGCCATGGCCATTAATCCACTCATCATGAAAGTAATGCCCATTCCTTTAAGAGCGGGGATTACTTTCGAGGTGGCTAGTTTTTCGCGGATAGCGGCAATAAGAGCTATGGCTAACCACCACCCGAGACCTGAGCCAAAAACATACACCAGATTGGGCCAAAAAGGATAATCGCGTGTAACAGCAAAAAGGCAGGCTCCTAGGATGGCACAATTAACGGCAATCAGGGGTAGATAAAGTCCTAAAGACATATATAAAGCGGGAGCAACCTTTTCTATGATGATTTCAAGGATTTGCACAAAGCCTGCAATAACGGAAATAAAAAGTAAAAATTCTAAAAAGTTTAAGTTGATTTGAGAAGCTTCAAGGCCAAAAACAGAAAGCCAGTCGAGAGCTCCTGCACCTGTAACAAAACGATGGACAAACCAATTGAGGATGCCGGAAACAGTGAGGACAAACACAACTGCTAAGCCTAGACCATTGGCTGTTTTTAATTTGGTCGAGCAGGCTAAATAGGTGCACATGCCTAAAAAGTTAGCCAAAAGGAAATTTTCAATAAATACAGCTTGTAAAAGAAGACCTAATAAATTTAAAGGCTCGTAATTTCCCATCCACATAAACTTTTATCCTTCGTTCCTATTGAGGGTGTTAAATACCCAGATCATGCCGCCTATAATAAAAAACGCAGCTGGAGGGCTAACCATCAGAGCAAAATTATCATACCCATTGGGGTGGGTAGCTGTCGCATACCAGCTATAGGGAATAATTTGGTAGCCAAACAGCTGTCCAAAGCCGAACAATTCTCGAATACCACCTACTACCATTAGCACCCATGCATAGCCTAAGCCAGCACCTAGTCCATCCATGAATGCACAGAGGGGTCCTACATTCTTTGCCATACCCTCGGTACGTCCCATGACTATACAGTTAGTAATAATTAGTCCCACAAAAACGCTTAAAACTTTAGAGATGCTAAAAAAATAGGCTTGTAAGAATTGATCAATGATAATTACAAAAACAGAAATGATGGCTAGTTGGGTAATCATACGTACGCTATCGGGAGTAACTTTTCTAAGAAGTGAAACAAATAAGGAAGAAAAAGCGGTGACAAAGGCTACCGAAAGGCCCATGGTGAGTGAGACAGAAAGCCTGTTAGTTACCCCTAAAGCCGAACAAATGCCTAGTACCGCTACTAGGATTTGATTGCCTCCCCAAAGCTGAGAAGTCAAATATGAACGAGCAGATACATTTGTCGATACCATTCGATCTTCCTCCTTAAGCAAAAGACAGCGTTTTTTTTTCATCTACAATTGAATTTTCTTATAATCTTTAATACTATTTGTTTCAAGGGTTGCTTTGCTTATCGTTTATTTTTAAGGCGGCAAGAGAGCCTCTTTATCAGTTATGCATTTTTTCTTGAGAAAGAGAGTAAGTCTGATGAAGCTTAGTAAGAAAGGGACGATAGGGTGCAAGGACATTGCGATAGGCATCGGTGACTCCATTACCTGTAAGAGTAGCACCTGCCATGCCATCAACGGCGCTTTTGGCTTTAGGGATAGTGCCTAAGCTTTCGGCAACTTTGCCTTTGACAACAGTAAGGCCGAGCGGCGCTGACTTAAAATCAGTTTTACCATCAGCATTCTGTTGAAAGATTTGCTTATTAGGGAAAAGACTTTGCCAGTAGGCTTCAGAAATGTTGGCCCCCAAGCCAGGCGTTTCTTTCTGATCATACCAAGAAATGCCTATCACCGTGTTGCCATCAGGTTTGATAGCTAAATAACCATAAATGGCATCCCATAAGCCCAAGCCATTGATAGGTATAACATATCCTTCCGCGGCAGAGTTAATATTGCTCTCTTTATCAGCCGGGTTTGGAAGGATTTTGTAAACCAGCATAAGAGGTAGTTGATAGTAACCCGTTTTGCGGTAAGCCGCAAGATAATCATTGTAGTTGATTTTCTCTTCCTCAAAAGTTTTGATATTACCCTCTTTGTCTACCAGAAAGGGGATTATACGTTTACTATAAATATCAAGCAGTTGGCTTTGGGTAGCCATCTGGGAAGAATTGCTAGGAACTAACCTTCCTTCTTCATAGTTGGCAGAGAGGTAATTCCCTTGAGGGTCTTGTACAAGGAAATAATCCTGGTGATCCAAAAGCTTAGCAGCAATCATCATTTGTTTGCTTCTATCTAGCTCTTTGGCCACTTCTTTAGGCTTTTCTAAGACACTTGCCAAAATCGATAAAATAAGGGCACAGGCAAAACTTAAAACAATCATAAAAAAGATAGTGTAAGTATTGCTCATGGCTTTTTTAGGAACGGATGCGGACACGGCTAATGCTCCTTTTTCTAAAGTGCTTGACGGCATAGTAGTCAAATAAAGGGGCAAAGACGTTGCCTATTAAAATAGCTAGCATTACCCCTTCAGGATAAGCCGGATTGATGACACGGATGACTAAAGTCACCATGCCACAGAAAATTCCGTATATCCATTTGGCAAGAGGAATGGAGGGAGAGGAAACGGGATCAGTCGCCATAAAAACCAATCCAAAAGCAAGCCCTCCCAATAGAAGATGTTTATAGGCGGGAAAACCAAACTGGGCGGCTGTCCATGCTCCCTGGTTAGGGAACAAATAGCTTGAACTTAGCTGAAATAAAAGAGCCGTCCCAAATGCGCCTAGCAGCATTCCTAACATGGTTCTCCATGAACCAATGCCAGTCCATATAAGAAATAGAGCGCCTAAAAGGCAAGCTAAAGTGGAGGTCTCACCTAGGCAACCTAGTTTATTGCCTAGAAAAAAGCTCCAGTCATGATTATTCCCCAGGCCGTAATTTAAGGAAGAGAAGTGATAAGCATCTTCATAATATCCACTGGAAAGACCCAACCCTCCTTCAGCAAGAGGGCTAGTCACAAAGCTTTTTATTTGGTCCATCGTAAGCTGGCCTAGCGTGGCATTTTGATGAGTAAGGGAATTCCATTGATCAAATTGCGTACGAATGGTCTGGATTGTGCTTACATCTGTTCCTATAGTATGGGTAGCAATCGTATCGATATGAATACGTTTAATGTCCTGAGGGACATTAAAAATAGCTAATTTTGTCGCTTGGGAATATCCATCAAAGGCTGTAGTTTGCCCTTCTTGATTCATTTTAAGCAGACTTTCGCGTATGATAGTAGGATTAGAGCCTACCCATACGTCGCCACTCATTTTTCCTGGAAAAGTAAAAAAGAGAAACGCTCGGCATGCGAGTGCGGGATTAACAATATTCATGCCCGAGCCTCCAAAAATCTCTTTACCTAAGACTACACCGGCAGAAACGCCTACCGCTGCCATCCAATAAGGGATAGTGGGAGGAAGGATAAGTACATATAAAATACCTGTAACGAGAAACCCTTCTGAAATTTCATGCTTTCTTACGCAGGCAAAGAAAGCCTCCCAAAAGCCTCCCACTGCATAGGAAAGAAGGGTTAGAGGAAGGAAGATTTTAAGCCCTTCCATAATAATAGGGATATAGCGGCTATCGTATGTAGCAAAAGCCCAATAAGCCTGGAAATTTTTACTTGCCTCTAGATATTCATTCATTAATTTATAGTCGCCGCTACTATAGACATATTTAAGTAAACCGGTGTTCCATATGGCCATCATAATACAGGGCAACAGAGCAATAACCACAAGGATCATCCAGCGTTTAACGTCAATAGCATCTCGGATATGGGGAGCTCGCCTTGTATTCACAGCCGCTTCGTAAAGGAAAGTATCATTCGCATTGATTAAAGGGTGAAGCTTATGAAGAGGCTTGCCTGGTTCAGCAAGCTTTTGGAGGGAACTGAGTAATCGTCTGAGCATATCTATTCCTTGTAAAAATTGGAGGGTACCAAAACTGCAAGAAAAAATTAAATGAAAAAATTTAAATTAACGAAAAGGTGAGAGGAGAATGGCCGCGATAAATTTTTTTTGTAGTATTTTTTGTGTAGTGTTTGTTTATGAGTTGTATGTTAATTAATAGAAAGTTAATTGTCCTCAAAGCCTTTGCTGGCAGGCTAGGTTTTTAAAAAATTATAATTTTTTCATTCCATCTAAACCCTGTAAAAGTTTAATCGGCTAATAGATTTTTGATTGCTAAGTTTTTGATAAAATCGGTAGGCGGTTATGGATAATCCACCTTTTCAGATGCGATTGTTTGGACGTCTGCAAAGTCAATAATACGCACTAATACCTGTATTTTATTTGCTAAGCTTTTTAATTTGCATTTTTTTACTCAGTATCAAAAGGTTGAATAACGCTGCTTCCTGTGACCGCTTACTAAAAGCCGAGTCATCCAGGAGTTGAAAGCAATTTATCTAATTAAAGCTTGGTGGATTAGTTTGATATAAAAAATGTTCGTATTCTTAAGGGGTTAGAGATCATAGGTATTCAGCCACTGGCTCTAAAAGCAGCTAAAACATTAAGCCAAAAAAATTAAATGAGGTTTTGCTTTCTAGGGGTAAAGGGTGTGGTTTTAAGATGGATCGATTAACATTGTGTCTAGGGACTTATGCTTTACACATACTTGCTGATAATTTATAATTTGACTTTTTTACTTTAATCCAGAGGCTAGGAAGAATAGCATGTGCAAAACGCTCTTTAAAAATACAAGAAATAAATTCCTCAATAAATGGGTAAGGGTGTTATTAATAAGTTTAGGGCTCTTTGGTTTAACACGCTTATATTTTAAAATGACCGATGATTTTCGATTATCTAATATTAGCTATAATATGCCTTATCGCCACGAATGGGAAGTTCCCTCTCTGTCTAAAGAGGAGCAACAGCAACTCGATAATATTTTGGATCAAAAATTTTACTATGTTGGAAAAGGGGCTCAGTCCTATGCCTTTAAGAGTGCAGACGATAAATATATTCTCAAGTTTTTTAAATTTAAGCATCTTAAACCTTCTGTTTTTATTTCTCTTATTCCTCCCATAGGTCCGCTGAAAGCTTACAAAGACAAGCAAAGAGAGCGTAAGCATAGGTTATTAAATAGTGTTTTTGATGGCTATCGCTTAGCTTATAACATTCATGCTCATGAGGCCGGTTTAATTTATATACATTTAAATAAGAGTGTTAACTTGCATAAAATTGTGGCTGTTAAAGATAAAATAGGCATAGAGAGGCAGGTCGATTTAGATCAAGTACCTTTTATTCTTCAAGAGAAGGCTAATACGACTCGTGCAGAAATGATGACCCTCATGGGAGCTCAAGATATGTCGGGGGTAAAAAAACGCATCCAACAGATCTTCGATCTTTATCTCTTAGAATATAACAAAGGCATTTACGATAGAGATCATGGCGTCATGCATAATACAGGCTTTGTACAAGATAGGGCTATACATTTAGATGTGGGTAAGCTTACAAAAGATGAGCGCATGAAAAATTCTGCTTATAGTCAGCCAGATTTTTTGCAAGTGGTCCATAAGTTAAACGCATGGTTTAAATTAAACTATCCTGAATACCATTCTACTATAAATGTTTATATGGAGCAGCAAATGCAAAAGATGTTTGAAGAGATTCCTGTAAGATAATGGCCAAGCTTGGCAATATTTTAGCTGCTTTTGTCGATTTTATTTATCCTTTAAGGTGCATGCATTGTGCTACTCCTGTTTGCCATGGTAAAGGGGGCCTTTGCTTTAAGTGTGCTCTTCAACTGACTCTTATAAATATGGAAGAGCGTTGTCCCTGCTGCTTTAGTGCAGAGTATGAACCTGAACATCGTATTTGCTATCTTTGCTTTATGCAACCACCTGTGTTAAAAAAATATGCAGCAGCATTTGATGATCAGGATGTGGCAGCTTCTCTAATAAATAAGCTTAAGTATGCGAATCAACCCTACCTTGCTCAAGGGGCAGCAGCTTACATGGTTTTACAGCTCTTAAATCTAAAATGGCCGTTACCCGATTTAATTGTACCCGTACCCTTAACCTTTACGCAGCGTATCTCACAAGGGTATAATGCAAGCCTTTTATTAGCAGAATCTTTAGGAGAGATAGTGAAGCGCCCGGTGCAATCCCTTTTGTATAAAAGTTTGTGGAATGAGGACTATGAAGGAAAAGCAAAACAGCGAGGAAATTATTTAAATGCCAATTCTTTTTTATTAAAAAAAGAAATTAATGTGCAAGATAAGGTGATTTTGTTAGTAAAAGATAAGGTGCGGACTGGTCATACTTTGAATTGTTGCGCAGAAGTTCTTTATGAAGGATTTCCTAAAGCTATTTATGGGCTTTCGTTCTGTAAATCCATTTAATGTCCCATCACTACGCTTATCTCCTCATTAAAGCTCTTCTTTTATATTCCAAAAAAGCTAATCCCTCTTTAGCAGGTATCAAACATCCTATAGAGCTTTTTTTATTTGCTAAGCAGGGGAGAGTTTAATGGATGTCGTGGGAAAATACTTCAATTAAGGCCAAGCCTTCTAATTTACTGGCTCGCCAAGCTTTGCTAAAAAGTAATCATCCGAAAGGATCAAAAAAAGCAAAAACTCTATTACTTAAGGAAAGAAGAAGAGACCTCATCTAAAAACGTAAGTTATTGTGGATAAGAAAACTCTGTTGTTGAATAGCCTCATCCAAGGAGGCAATAGCACCCATCGAGCGATAAATAGGCTATAAATCATTCCTTGAAAGCCGTGCTCTTCTTGGCGCTCATAGGTTCTTTGCTTACTGCTAGGTAAATCAAATTTTTGCACCAGCATGAGCTTAATACTTTCCTCGAGGCTGAAATGATGTTTTCGCCCAGCTGAATGGATGACCTTATTAAAACCTGTTAGATCCATCAATCAATCGAGAACTAATCCAAAAGCATTATATATAGTTTTTTTATGTTTTAATTCTTTAACTTCGAAGCTAGGGTCAATTTCAAGGCCTTCTTTTTCTAATCCCTAAATAAGCTTATCCGCTAGATTCTTAAGTCGTTGTAAATCTTGTTGGCTTTTGATCATTCCTAAATGAGCAATCGTGCGCTGCTTTACCTTTTTGCCTTCCCTTACACCCTCAACAACTTGCAAAGTGGGATATTTTGCTTTTTTAGATGTCTTCATTCTTATATACATGCACTCCTTTATATCAGCTTTTAATGAGTAGATTAACAATATTTGCATGCACAATACTATAAATTAAAAGCTTTTGATCGTTAGCAACTTAAGTGTTTCGAATGTATGCAACTGTCAAAGTCGGGTGAGAAAGCCGCCATATCTCTGGAGTAAGGGAGGTCAGCTGGTTGCCTTCTAAGTAAAGCTCTTGCAACTGAGAAAGCTGCCCTATTTCTGCAGGAAGAGAGGTAAGTTGGTTGTTTTGTAAGTTAAGCACTCGCAGCTGAGATAACTGCCTGACCTCTGCTGGAAGAGAGGTAAGCTGATTGCTTTTTAAGTCAAGCTTTTGCAGGTGGGAAAGTTGTCCTATCTCAGGAGGAAGGGAGGTGAGCTGGTTGTTGTTTAATTCAAGGTATTGCAGCTGAGAAAGCTGCCATATCTTTGTAGGTAAATGGGTCAAGCCTATTCCAGATAAATATAGATCCGTGGTTTTTTTACAATTTTCTTCAATCCAATCTCTAAAAAGCTCTCCTTTTTTCCTAAAGGCAAATACTTGATTTCT
>NZ_JRXI01000011.1:0-2331 GCF_000813645.1 Neochlamydia sp. TUME1
CTAAAAAGCTCTCCTTTTTTTCTAAAGGCAAATACTTGATTTCTTCTCGATCTAAGAATTTCTTTCCCCCAGGGATTTGATTCCACATTAACAGCCGGTTAATATTTACAAGATAAGAGGAGTAATTAGCCAGAGTAAAATATCTTTTTTCCTCGGTTATCCATTTAAATTCTAATTCTAGAGGTGAAAGAGAGCTAGCTAAAGCAAAGGTTTGTTTAAAGATTGCATCTACCTTAGCTGTTTCAGAAAGCTCTTCTTCTAGCTTATAAATCTTCTCTAAAATAAGAGACTGCTCTTTAATATTACCTTGAGGAACATGAACCTTACCTATTTGCTTATAAAGCGAGGGCATGACTTCATTAGTTAGAAGATAGTGCCATCTTCCACATACACTAAATAAGGAAGGGCTAGCACAAGCTTTTAAAATAGGGACTAGTATTTCATTAGGAAAATGTTCAATGGTGATAGAAGCTCTAGGATTTATTGTAGGGCCTCTTTAAAATTTGTACATATTTTTGCTTTTTTAGCGTCAATGTATATAAGGGAAAAGCAAAAGATGCAAGAAAATGCTATTGATAGATCTTAGCCTTTAAACTTGGAAATAGCGGAATATAAAAAGTTATTAGAAAATTCTTTCTCTCCTTTAGCAAATAAGACTGCAGAGGATAATGCCTCTTGCTAAGCTGGGAAGTTTTCTATGTTTTTAAAACTTATTGAAAACAACCTCCTTCATTCCATTAAAACATTAGGGGATGAAGGCAACTTTTTCAGCTACAGCTTAAAACGCTTCTTGATTTAATCAGGAATGTTTTGCAGTGGATTTCCACTTAACTTAAGATTTAACTGGTTTGATAGCCGCCCTATTTCAGGAGGAGGAAAGAAGGTAGGCTGGCTTATTTGTAAGTTAAGCGTTTGCAGCTTTGATATCCGCCCTATTTCTGCAGGCAGAGCAGTTAGCTGGTTGTTTTCCAAGTTAAGATATTTCAGCTGAGATAGCTGCCCTATCTCTGCAGGAAGAGTGGTAAGCTGGTTGCTAGATAAGTCAAGGCTTCGCAACTGCGATAGCTGCCCTATTTGTGCAGGAAGGGTGGTAAGCTGATTGCCTTCTAAGTAAAGCTTTTGCAGCTGAGATAGCTGAACTATCTCTGCCGGAAAGGAGGTAAGCTGGTTGTGGCTTAAGTAAAGCTCTTGCAGCTGAGATAGCTGTCCTATCGCTGCAAGAAGAGTGGTAAGCTGGTTGTGGTATAAGTCAAGGTATTGCAGCTGAGATAGCTGCCCTATTTCTGCAGGAAGGGAGGTAAGCTGGTTGTGGCTTAAGCCAAGCGTTTGCAGCTGAGATAGCTGCCCTATTTCTGCAGGAAGGGAGGTAAGCTGGTTGTTTCTTAAGTTAAGGTCTTGCAGCTGAGATAGCTGAACTATCTCTGCCGGAAAGGAGGTAAGCTGGTTGTGGCTTAAGTCAAGCGTTTGCAGCTGCGATAGCTGCTCTATCTCTACAGGAAGGGTGGTAAGCTGGTTGTGGCTTAAGTAAAGCTCTTGCAGCTGAGGTAGATACCTTATCTCTGCAGGAAGGGAGGTAAGCTGGTTGCTGTTTAAGTCAAGTTTTTGTAGCTGAGAGATTTGCCCTATCTCTGGAGGAAGGAAGGTAAGCTGGTTGCTGTTTAAGTCAAGCGTTTGCAGCTTAGACAGCTGCCCTATCTCTGCAGGCAGAGCAGTTAGCTGGTTCATTCGTAAGTTAAGCGTTTGCAGCTGAGATAGCTGCCCTATCTCTGCAGGCAAAGCAGTTAGCTGGTTCATTCGTAAGTTAAGCGTTTGCAGCTGCGATAGCTGCCCTATCTCTACAGGCAGAGCAGCTAGCTGGTTGCCGGATAAGTTAAGCGTTTGCAGCTTAAGCAGTTGCTTTATCTCTAGAGGAAGGAAGGTAAGCTGGTTATCGTTTAAGTGCAGCTCTTGCAGCTGCGATAGCTGCCCTATCTCTGGAGGAAGAAAGGTAAGCTGATTGCAGCTTAATTCAAGCGTTTGCAGCTGAGATAACTGCCCTATCTCTGAGGGTAAAAAGGTTAAGTCCATTACATGTAAGCATAAGCTCGTAATGTCTTTGCCATACCTTTTAATCCAATTACTAAAAAGCTTTCCTTTTTTTCTAAAGGCAAATATTTGATTGCTTCTTGGTCTAAGTAGTGCTTTCCCCCAGGGATTCTATTCCACATTAATAGGCGATTAATATTTACAAGATAAGAGGAGTAATTAGCCAGAGTAAAATATCTTTTTTCCTCGGTTATCCATTTAAATTCTAATTCTAGAGGTGAAAGAAAGCTAGCTAAAGCAAAGGTC
>NZ_JRXI01000012.1:0-21945 GCF_000813645.1 Neochlamydia sp. TUME1
ACATTAATAGGCAATTAATATTTACAAGATAAGAGGAGTAATTAGCCAGAGTAAAATATCTTTTTTCCTCGGTTATCCATTTAAATTCTAATTCTAGAGGTGAAAGAAAGCTAGCTAAAGCAAAGGTCTGTTTAAAAATTGCATTTACTTTTACTGTTTCAGAAAGTTTACCTCCTAGCCTATAAATTTTATCTAAAATAAGAGCCTGCTTGTTAACATCTCCGTTAGGAACATGCACTTTACTTATTTGCTTATAAAGCGAGGGCATGACTTCATTAGCTAGGAGATAGTGCCATCTTCCACATACACTAAATAAGGAAGGGCTAGCGCACTTCTTTAAAATAGAGAGTAGTATTTCATTAGGTAGATGTTCAATGGTAATAGAAGAGCTAGGATTCAATTTTACGACCTCTTTAAGATTTATCCATACTTTTAGCCTTTTTAGTGCTAAGGTCTATAGAGAGTAAGCGAAAGATACAAGAATATGCTATAAGTATACCTTTAACCTTTAATCTTGCAAAGAAAGAAGTAGGCTTTTTCAAAATCAAAGTACAATGTAACTTTTAGTATAAGGGCGGATTAACATCTAAAGAAATGTTATGCAATCTGATAGGATAGAGAGAATAGATCATTCCCTTATCCTAAATGAGTTTATAAGAATTGTCCTTAAATATTTGATTATAATACACTAAAAGGCGCTTGTTATAATCTTAATATTTAGGAGTGCTAGTATGACGTCTTACCCTGGGATAGAGAAATCCATTCTTAATTTTAATCATTCCCAACTGTCTTCGGAAGAAAAAGCAGTTAATAAAAAAAATTCTCAGGACTTAAAAGTAACTTTTGAGCAGTTAAAAAATTCCCCCACCGAAAAAGCGCGTAGCGCTAGTTTTTCTCGAGTTCTATCTGTTAAAACTAGTGTATCGGAAGCTTTTAAGCCTGTACAAAATACTATTTTAAGAAAAGAAGAAGAGTTTGAAGATATTTTGCCTTCTACATCCTCTATTAAGACAGAGGCGAACTGCTATTTAAGGGATTTAGAAAAAAAGATTCGGTTAGTCGCTAATAAGCTTGGCGATGAAAGTAGGGGAGAATTAAGATCTTCTTTAGTAGAAATAAAATCTCTTTCTCAAATGTTTTATAATGAATTATGTTCGGAGGGTAATCTATTTTATTCTCCAAGAAAAGTAGTATCAATTGGAGTGACCCTAGGTGATTTTAGCCAATTTTTGTTCAACCTAAAAGTTCAACCCTCGACGGGCCATGATGCCATTGCTAGGATGCTTAGAGAGTGTCTACTTATCTTGAAAAAAAATCATCAAGTTCCTGTACAGGAAGGATATGATTGTAAAAATTCTACCAATGAAACTAATTTAGTCAAATGGATAGCTTTAAAAGAAATAGGTCCTTCAGTAGTAAAAAATCTTATGGCTTATCAAAATGCTATGGGAGCTTTAATAGAATTATTAGAGAATGAGAAAGCTTTTATTGCCACTAACCATACCATTCGGACAGATTTTAGGAGAGATGCTGCGAAAAACCAGGTAGTCATTCAAATGATAGAGACGTTACAGACAACACCGCAACTTGCCACGATACTATACGATCTTAGCCGCTGTGTAAACCGTGCTTTTGAAGATGAAGCAGCTATAGACGAAGAGGGGGAGATAAACAGCTTAGATAAAGCAGAAAATAGAATAAAAGAAGAAGAGCGTAACAATTATTTTATCATGCGTTATCATGAAGTGATCTGTTCTTTAAAAGCCATTCAGGCAAACATAACTGAGCGCATCCAATTTGAATATCCTAAAGACAAGTATGATGTTAATAAAAAGCCTCGGATTAAGCTAACAAGCCTCCCTGCAAAAAATCGATCGGAGCTGGTAGACTCAGAAAAAACTGCTTGCCTTGCTATCTCGTCAACCTCTTTGTCTGGAAGGTATAAAATTTTAAATTCTTCTTTAGAAGAAGGTGAACCTTTTTTCAATAGCCGTTCAATCCGTAAGAGTCTTCCCTCTCCCTCCTCTAGCGATAGCTTAATGAGGCATCCTCGTATAGATAATAAAGCTAGCCAGGAAAGAAAACGCCAAAGCCTTCCTACCCTCGACCTAGCTGGGATTGAAAAAATAAAAAACCTAGAAGAAAATCTTCAATTTATTAAAGAAAATTATAGGGATTTATCTCAAAATAAGTCTCTTAAAAAGGCTCTTAGCGAAATGATACTAAGCGCTGAGGCGTTAATAGAAAGAAATTTAAAGGATTTTTCCTTCACACCGGCTCGTAAGCGGGGCTCCATTGGGCTTACTCCTTTAGATTTCAGAGAAGTTTTATTCAATGCTGAAGTAAAACCTTCTGAGGAGCATCACATCATCGTCGATCTTTTAGCAGGTTTTCTTCTGGATTTGGGAAAAAATCGAAAAATTCCGGTAGAGGGCAAAAAATCCTCTACCAATGCGAAAAATTTATTGAAATGGATTGATTCTAGTCAAGTGAGTCGATCTCCTATCCTCAATCTATATTTGTATCAAAAAGCTATGCAAGGATTAGTGACCCTACTAGAAAATGAGAAAAGAGCGCTTGCTTTTTCTGGCAAGCTTCGAAAAGTTATTTTTAAAGGGGATGATGGTAAAGCAGATGCTCTTAAAAAAATGGCAGAGGATTTGGACACTTCTATCCAAATCGCTTCTCTCTTGAATGAAATTAATCTAGGACTCAGACGGGCTTTTGGGGATACTGTGGCTACTCGTAGTGAAAAGGGGACGGATCAAGGAATCATTAATTATGTTAAATTAAGGTATGAGCAGATCATCAACTCTTTAAAAAATATTGTTACTAATATTGATGAACGTATCAAGCATGAACTGTGGGTAAGCAAAAAGTTTCCTGTCTATTTTTTAGAAGAAAGAGAAAATAAATGCTATAAAGAAAAAGATGAATATTGGGAGTCGGATAAAAATGCTTTAGCAGCTTTTAGATTCAATGAAAATTTAGGCAGCGTAGGAAAATATATTACCTCCGCAAAAATGACTCAGGCTGGTAAAGCTACCGAATGGCTCTATGTATTAGAATCTAAGGCATTAAAGCTTATCGCAGGTCGTCAAGATCTTTTGATCTACGGTAGCTTGAAAACCTTAGCGGAAGTAAAAACTTTTTTTACCGATTTTATTAAAAACCTTACGCAACAGCTAGGATATGAGCCGCATGAGATAGAAGCCCTCTTGAGTTATTTTGTTATCAATGGAGATGATTCAGAAATCATGCAAGAGGCTATCATAAAAGGATGTGAGCAATTTTCTAAGATGTGCCAAGAGGTAGTTTATTCTCGAGAAGAATTTTCTAGCTTGTTAGCTGTCTTAAAATTTGTGCATCAGACTAGTGCTTACGCTTATGGACCATCTACTTTAAATTATCTACAAGAAAGGTTAATGGGTCAAAAATTGATAAGTTCTTTTAGAAACTCTTCGCGTACCAAACCTACAAAAACATACGAAATTTGTTTTGAGGATGGAGAGATCATTTTGCGGGCTAAAGGAATCTATAATGTAAAATTGCTAGATGCTAAAAAAGCTACTCTTTCGGATAACCAGGTTATAATAAAAGAGTATCTTGAATTTAAGGTCATGCGGGATCAGCTGTTAATTGCAGAGAGTTGGAATGAATCAAATTTTATAGAGATAGTACATAAAGAACCTATTTCTAAAGAAGTACAAAACCATTTAGATGTTTTGCAAATTAACCTTTTTAAAAATGAAATACCTTTTAAGGTGAAGAAAAGGTATGAACCTTTAAAAAACCAAACAAGGGTAAATAATATAAATTAATAGGATAACCCTTTTAGAGTTAGAAAGTTAAACGCTAACCAAATTTTTTTCTTTCCGCTGAGGATGATCTATCTAAAAAGCAGCCTTTTTAGTGTGCTTTAAGAAGTATAAAGCTTGGATCTAAGGAATGAAGTTTTAAAAGGTTAAATATATCAACTAGCAATTGAAACAAACTGGAGCCATTTTTTGTTCGATTGACTACAAGATAAACTTTAGCTGGGTGTCGGTAAAACCTATCATAGCCTGTGACTAGTAAGCGGTCACGGGGGACAGAACTGTTTACGCTCTTGATGTTCGGAAGATAATGTAAATCAGAAAGTGTAGTAAATAGGAAAACCAGCTATTTACAAGTATTTTTAGCTTAGCAGATGCCTGCAGAACCACATCTAAAGCTGGGCTTACCACGTGGACGCTTACGGTGATTCCTTTAAATTTTTAGAGGAAAGTAACTAATCTTAACAGTTGTAAGCCTGTGAAAGCTTCTTAGATTTTAAAGCCATGAAATGGACACTATAAAAACTTTTTATACAAGTTAAAGCTGTTTTATAATCCCTAGTTTATAAAATATTAACTATAAAAGAGCTTAACTAGGCTTTTTTGTTAGGTAATTCCTTGGAGCCAAGGTTTATTCATAGCGAGCTTTTATTCTAAGCATGAATGTTGCGTTCAACCATGCTAATTTGCCGTCTTAGAGTTTCATCAGCGGTGAGCTTTTTTTCAATATTTTTGCAAGCATGGAGAAGGGTAGAGTGAGTTTTATTAAAAGCAGCGCCTAACATTTGAAGAGATTCATTGATCATTTTACAGGCCAGGTACATCGCTACTTGACGAGGCAGCGCAACTTCTTTTGTACGCATAGAACCTTTAAGGTCACTGACCCGTACTTGAAAGATAGCGGCTACACTTTTCAAAATTTGATCGACAGTAATTTTATGACGCGGCGCATGTTGCAGCATTTCGCGTAAAGTTTTTTCTACAAATTCTTCTGTAATATGAAGATTCAACAGTCGGCTATGGGCGCTTAAACGATTAAGGGCTCCCTCTAATTGCCGGACATTATTATAAATATGTTCAGCAATAAAGAAGGCAACAGCATTGGGAATTTCTAAGCCTTTTTGCTGGGCTTTATGTTGGAGAATGGCCACCCGCGTTTCAAGTTCCGGTACGCCAATATGGGCGACTAACCCCCATTCCATACGAGCGATCATACGCTCAGAGAGTTTTAGTTGGGAAGGAGGCTTATCACTGGTAATGACAATCTGTTTATTTTGATTAATGAGGGTTTCGAAAGTATTACAAAATTCTTCCTCGAAATTCAGGCGATTTTGTAAAAACTGGATATCATCCACCAGTAAAACATCGACATCCGAGCGATAAAACCTTTTCATGCGATCGACAGATTTGTTGCGTAAGTTATCGACAAGGTCGTTAATAAAAGCTTCCGTGGTGATGCATTGAACGCGTAATTTCTTATTATTTTGACGAATGTAGTGTCCAATACTATGAAGAATATGCGTTTTACCTAGGCCCACACCCCCATGAATAAAGAGAGGATTGTAAGATTGACCTGGGCGAGCAGCAATCCCTATGGCAGCAGATTTAACAAATTGGTTAGCAGGCCCTTCAATAAATGTTTCAAAGCGGTAGTTAGGGTTTAACTTTACTTCATAAGTTTGCTCTTCTACTGGCGGGGTATAACTCGCCGGTACGTTAAGAAGGGTAGAGGAGGTTTTCTTAGCTGGCGTTGCCAATTTGAATTGAATAGAAGGCTCACCGTTGGCATTAACAGGTAAAAAAGCGCAAAGTTCGCTATGGAAATTGGAAAAAAGATATTCTTTAACAAAAATGTTAGGAATCTCAAGAGTGATTTTATCTCCAGCATTTTCTATCACCCGAATAGGAGAAAGCCAATTGCCGAAAGCTGTGGCTGAGCACTTTGCTTTTACACATTCTAAAAATTGAGTCCAAATATCTTCTGTCTCAAGAACTAACATAGTTTGGATCCTTAATCAAAAATTACAGTTCAAAGGGGCAATCGTTGTGAATAAACAAAGGTCCCTTAACGGGAGCCGAGCAGTTATTTTAAAGCTCTTATTCTACAAAAGGACAATAATATAAGTCCTGGGAAAAGTGTATTTAAGTTATAAACAACGTTTCCACAAGATGTTCTGGAGGTATTTCGTTGGAAAAAGCTATCATGTGGCTGCATTGCCTGCAAGAAAATTATCATCCCCTTTTGGGGGATTTAGCATTAAATCGCTGAAAATCAGATGCCGCGGCAATAAAAAATATTTCCGTATCCACTTATAAAAAACTTGTTTTTATAAGTTTCTGTTAATCAGTAACTTGTGAAAAATTGCTAAAATGATTGACGTTCTTAAGTGATGGTTTCTAGCAGCTTGCAACAATTTATCTTTTGGGGATAGAGCCTTGGATGGATTTTATTAGAAGTAATCTAGAGAGGAGATAGAAATAAAAAACGAATAATCTTATTATAAAGTTAATCCCTTTATAACTATTTTCTTAGCTAAAGGGGAATATTATTTATCTCCCCTTTTATAATTTTTTAATAGATTTTTTTTAAAATCTGCGAGTTTAAAACGTTGAGTTTGCTATGGCGTTTGAGAAGGAGCGTTTATATAGCTTCACCTACTTGCTACAACATCCAAAAGAATTGTCTAATCAATTAGCTTGTTGATGAATAAAGAGATAAGCATGACTCCTGCTCATTTATAATTGAGGGAGTTTCACTAATTCGCTAGGTAAAGTTTCTCGTTTCTTAAACAACAAGTTAGAATTTTTATTGATGATTTTAAGAAATTAAATTATATGCTTTTTTGTTGGTAAAGGAAAAAAGAGAGAGCAAAAATATGTAAAAAGGTTTAATTGTAGCTTGACACCTCTAAAGATATCCTTCATTGTCTGATGACAATTTGTCAAACATTGTTGAGTAGGTTTTGTTAAAAGTTATGACTAAAGAAAATTTTTTGCCTTATACCAAGCCATCCATCAATCAGATTGATATTCATGAAGTAACTAAAGCTTTAAATAGCAATCATTTAACACGCGGCCCTCTGGTGGAAGCTTTTGAAAGTGCCGTAGCTCATTATTGTCAGGTCAAATATGCTGTTGCTTTCAGCAGTGGAACCTCCGCTTTAATGGGTGCTTACTTTGCAGCAAACTTGCGTCAGCAAGACTCTCTACTCACCACACCTAATTCGTTCGTAGCGACTGCAGGCGCAGCGGTACAACGAGGAACTACCCCTGTCTTTTTAGATATTGATTGCTCTAGCGGAAATATAGATTTACAGCAGCTGAAATATAATCTTGCCCGCCCTTCTTCACGCGGTCGCATTTGTGTGGCGCCTGTCCATTTTGCTGGCATACCTGTGGATATGCAAAAAATAGATCAAGCTATCCAAAATCCTGAGACTGTAGTGATTGAAGATGCCGCCCATGCCTTAGGATCTACTTACTTTACGGGAGAAAAAGTAGGCTCTTGTCGATGGAGTGATATGACTATATTTAGTTTTCATGCGGCCAAAACAATTACGACAGGGGAAGGAGGAATGGTCACCACAAATAGCGAAGATTTTTATCGCCGTCTTAAGTTGTTTAGAAATAATGGAATTGAACGCGAGGCGCCTTATTTACAAGGAGAGACAGCACCCTGGTATTACGAAGTGCAACATCTTAGCGGTAACTATAACTTTACAGAATTGCAGGCTGCTCTAGGCTTGAGCCAAATGGCGCGCTTGGATACCTTTGTGGAAAAGCGGCGACAATTGATGAAAGCTTATCGTGCCTTACTAAAAGAAATTCCTCATCTTCACCTATTTGCAGAAAATTTCGATGCCTATACAGCTTATCATTTATGCGTAGTTCAAATTAATTTTAACGCTTATAAAACTACACGTACGCAGGTGATGAATCGATTGCGCGAAAGAATGATTGGAACGCAAGTTCATTATATTCCTATCTATAAGCATCCTTACTTTATAAACCTTTGTGGAGATATTTCTGATTATTTCCCTAAAATGGAAGCCTATTATTCGCAAGCTCTTTCCTTGCCTCTTTACTATGATCTTCAACTAGAAGAGGTCGAAAAAGTGGTCAATACGCTTAAAACAGCCTTGCAAGGAGGCTAGTAAATAATAGTTTTAATTAGCTATGTGCTAGGATAAGTGCTTTGGCAACATTAGAAATCGCGGCATTAGCTTCATTCTTAAGAATATTAGCTACTTTTAAGCCTTCTTCCTTTTTACCTAGCATAAACAGAGCCTTAGCCAGATTCAATAAAGTAGGTGAATGGTCACCTTCGATTTTTAAAGCTTTATCAAAGCATTTAAGTGCTTTAGCTGCATTATTGCTTTGCAAATACAAAGCTCCTAACGTCTGAGCATCGTAAGCACTTTCCGGATCTAACACACATAAAGCTTCAAAAAAAGGCAGGGCAATCTCATACTTGCCTTGGCGAATATAAGCATATCCGGCAGAACGCATTTCTTCCAAAATTTCTTCCGACCAGCCTAAAGATTCTCGCCAATTAAGTTTGTGCATAATTATCCTTGTAAAAACTGGCCTACCCTACCTACAATAAAGTTTAGCCAATTGTTTAATTTTTCAATTTCGCGAAAGCAGCTTTTTAATGTCTCTTTCTCTTGCTTTTCCTCAGGAGTACGACACAAAACTTCTTCCAACTTTTGCTCGTGCAAGGCTTGTTCATCATAGGAGCCAAAACTGGGAATCACACGATACGAGAAGGGAGAGCGGCGCATAAAGCGAAAACGGGGAGGAGGAAAGAAATAAGCCCAGGGTGTGTAAAGGGGAGCAATGCCTAGCAGAACATCAAGTTCCGTAGGTTTAGGATAATTGTCTAAAACTTGCAATTGTGCAGGTATACTGGCTGCTTGATCTAGCTGGAATTGTTGGTTGATCTGCTCGATCATCCGTGTGCGGATTGCATAGAGATTGTAGACACTAATGTCTAGCTTATCAATCGTTGCCATAGAAACTCACTCTTTTTTATAGGATAGCCTTGCAGCGTAAAAGCTTACAAACACATAATTTATTCTATTTAAGCCCCAAGTACTATTCTAGCATGTTTATAATTATTTAGCAAAGCTTGGCGATTGGACGAATAGTTAGTGGAGTATAAATGCTTTATATAAATGCTTTTTAATCGTATGCTGACTGTTTAAAAATGTTGTCCTATGTAGATAATATTTTCCCCTAATCTTTTGCCTGCATTCTATTAAAAAACTTTAAGGATGTTTTTCCATGTCGTCTTCTCCTCATTTTTCCGTTCTATTACCTGAATTCTTAAGTTTTTTTGCAGATAAAACCATTCGCGGTTTTGTTGATGCCACCTTGGGTGCTGGCGGCCATTCGGCTGCTCTTTTGCAAGCCCATCCAGAAGTTAATCGGCTTGTTGGGTTCGATCAAGATCCTGTAGCTTTGTCTCTAGCAAAAAGTCGATTGATAACCTGGGAATCAAAAATTGATTTTTTTAAGCTTAACTTTGTTCACATGAAAGGTAGCCTCTCTGCTTATCCTGTTCCCATCGATGGCATTCTTTTAGATTTGGGCGTCTCTTCTATGCAGCTTGATACGGCCTCTAAAGGTTTTAGCTTTTCTAAGGAAGGGCCTTTAGATATGCGCATGGATCCTTCCCAGGATTTAACTGCTGAAGAGATTGTAAATACCTGGTCCGAACAAGAATTAGGAAAAATATTTCGCGAGTGGGGGGAAGAAAAGCAGTGGCATACAGCCGCCCGCATTTTAGCAAAAGTGCGCCAGGAAAAACCTTTAAAAACTACCCAAGATTTAGTGGAGGCTCTTCTACCAGCTTTACGCTATCGGGCCAAAAAAGGTATCCACCCCCTTACTCTTATCTTCCAAGCTTTACGTATTGCCGTTAATCGAGAATTAGAAGTCTTGGAAAAAATTTTACCTGACGCGCTTTCACTTTTAACTCCTGGCGGAAGGCTAGCGGTGATAACTTTTCATAGTCTAGAAGATCGCTTAGTAAAAAATTTTTTCAGATTTGCAGCCAGTGATAAATATGAAACCTCCGGGATAGGCGGTATGTTTTTAGATAAGTCTCCTGAAGCCCATATTCTTACCCGAAGACCCTTAGTAGCCAGCGAAAAAGAGATAAACCAGAATGCTCGAAGCCGTAGCGCAAAACTAAGAGTGATCGAAAAAATATGAGAAGAGTCGAAAGTAATTTCCAAGAGTTGATTATAAAGCTTTTTATTTGTGTCGTGCTTGCCGGCTTAGCTCTTTATAGTTATATTTTTAAGCAAAATGAATTAACGGAATTGCGCATGGCAATTCCTTCCTTAGCTAAAGAAGTGCGCACAATTCATGAAGAAAATAACCGTTTAAAATATGAGATTAATCAATTTGAAAGTCCCATTCATCTTATGGAGATCATGCGGATGCCAGAATTTAGTTCTTTAAAATTTGCTTATAATTCGCAAGTAGTTGTTCTGCCTTTAACCTCGCCAGTTCCGGGCAAAGACTTTGCTGATTTGCAAGAGGAGAATGGGCCCTAATGCCTGTACGACCCCCACTTCCTCCTCAGGCCAGTGATCGAAGAAGGTTATTGTGTGTGGCCTTTTTTATCATTTTTTTATTTTCTTTACTTGTGGCTAAGTTTTATCTGCTGCAAATTGCCGAAGGAGAAAAATGGACGCACCTAGCTAATCGGCAGCATTATTTTGTTGTTAATGAACCTTTCTTGCGTGGAAGATTTATCTCTAATACAAGTATACAGAGAGCTCATCCTGAAATTGAACAGGCTTTGGTCGTCGATATCCTTAAATTTCATTTGCATGTAGACGTCGAGTCCATTCCTCCTCAACATCATGCTGAAATTGCACAAAAACTTATCCAAATCCTTGACCTTCCTGCTGAAAAACATTCCCATTTATGTGAACAATTTGGATATAAAAGCCGCAATAGAAAGTTAAAGATGTGGCTAGAAAAAGAAACACGTGATGCAATTTTAGACTGGTGGATGCCCTATGCTAAACGAAATAAAATTGCCCGCAATGCTCTTTTTTTTGCCAGTGATTATCAACGGTCGTATCCTTTTGGAAAATTACTGGGTCAGCTTTTACATACGGTGCAAAATCAAAGAGATGAGGTTACAAAACAAGCGATTCCTACAGGCGGCTTAGAGCTGTGTTTTGATCATTTTCTGAAAGGAAGAATGGGAAAACGACGGTTAATGCGTTCTCCTAGAAATGCGTTTGAAATGGGCGAAGTTATTGCCAAGCCCCAGAATGGAGCGGATGTTTATTTAACCATTAACCATTGCTTACAAGCGATAGCCGAAGAAGAGCTTGAAAAAGGAGTAAAAAAAGCTAAAGCTAAAGGGGGGTGGGCAGTGATGATGAATCCCTATAGTGGCGAAATATTGGCTTTAGCCCAGTATCCTTATTTTTATCCTCCCCATTATCAAGATTATTTCAATGATCCCCAGATGATAGAGCATACTAAAGTAAAAGCTTTGACCGATACTGTTGAGCCTGGCTCTACTTTTAAGCCTATCGCTCTAGCCATCGCTTTGAAAGCAAATATAGAATTACGTAAAAAAGGGGAAAGTGAGCTGTTCGATCCTCATGCGATGATGCCTACATCTAATAGCTTTTTTAAAGGACGCGGGAAGCCTTTGGTAGATACTCATATGCACCCCTATCTAAATATGTATATGGCTATTCAGAAATCCTCTAATATTTATCCAGCAAGATTAATGGAGAAAGTGGTTGAACGGTTAGGGGCTTCCTTCATTCGCAAACATTTAACCGAAACATTTGGTTTTGGTTCTAAAACTCATCTTGAGCTTCCTGCTGAGAGTGCAGGAGTGGTACCTTTACCAGGCAAAAAACATCCTAATGGTAAAGATGAATGGTCGATTTCTACCCCCTATTCTTTAGCGTTTGGCCATAACATTCAAGTAAATAGCATTCAGCTGCTTAGAGCTTTTGCTGTTTTTGTTAATGGAGGATATCTTGTGCAGCCTACCCTTATCCGTAAAATTGCTAGTAATCCTGAAGAAGGAGCTCAAACCATTTTTGTAGATCATACTCATCTAGGCAGAACCCAGCAATTTCCTCAAGTACTAGAGAAAGAATGCTGTAGTGAAATAGTAAAAGGCTTAAAATACACGACTAAAGTGGGAGGTACCGCTAGACGTGCAGATGTGCCCGGCTATTCTGAAGCAGGCAAGACTAGCACCGCAAAGAAAATAGTCAATGGTGCTTATTCTGATAAAATTTATTGTCCAAGTTTCATTGGTTTTACTCCTGCCGATAAGCCTGCTTTTATTCTTCTTGTTACTCTAGATGAGCCTGAATATGGTTATACACCAGGAGTAGGGTCATGGCACCATGGTGGAACTTGTGCTGCTCCGGTGTTTTGCGAAATAGCTAAGAGGTCTTTAGCCTATTTAGGTATAGCTCCGGATGATCCCTACGGTTATCCTCTAGGGGACCCTAGACGTTGCCAAGAAAAAGCACATTGGGCTCATGAAATTAGAGAGTTGAAAGAAATGTATGAAAAGTGGAATAACAAAGAGCCTGGAAAAACTTAGGTGATTTAAATGGCTGTGAGGAGAAGTACGAGTTGAGAATGAAACTAAAAAAACTATTAAAAAATATTTCCGTTCAAGAAGTTAAAGGTTCTAAAGATGTTTTTATCACCGGAATTTGTGCAAATTCTAAGGTGGTAGCTCCTGGCAATTTATTTGTCGCTAAAAAAGGTCGCATGGATGATGGCGCTCACTACATTCATGAAGCTATTGAGGCGGGGGCTAGTGCTATCTTAACCGACATCTTCGATCCCTCCTTGCAGTTTATTACTCAAATTATTCATCCTCAGATACCTTTAGTAGAGCCTCTTTTAGCAGCTCATTATTATCAGTTTCCTAGCCAAGAGCTATTCATGGTAGGTATCACTGGTACGAATGGAAAAACTACCACTTCTTTTCTTGTTAAGCATTTACTCGATCATTTAAAGGTACCCTGCGGACTTATAGGGACAATTGAATATATTATAGGTAAGCATCGTTACCAAGCAACTCGCACAACGCCCGATGTTATTAGTAATCATAAGTTATTAAGAGAGATGGTGTTGCAGGATTGTAAAGCCGCGGTCATGGAAGTAACTTCACATGCTTTAGATCAAGGCCGGGCAGTTAATATTGAATATGATGTGGCCGTCTTTACTAATTTGACGCTTGATCACTTAGATTATCATCAATCGATGGACAACTATTGTCAAGCTAAGCAAAAACTATTTCAAACTTTAAATCCTGAAAAAAATAAGACAGGGAAAAACTATCCTTGCACGGCAGTGATTAATATCGATAGCCCTTGGCATCAGATGATGGTAAAAGGCTGTAGAGCTAAAATTCTGACTTACGGGCTAAGTGCTGCTGCAGATGTACAAGCCAAGAACATAGTCTTAACCTCTCTGGGTACAGACTTTACTATCGGCTATGGTGGGGAAGAAGTTGCCTGCCACTGTCCTTTAGTAGGGCGTTTCAATATCTATAATTGCTTGGCGGCTATTTGCGTAGGTCTTGTAAGAAAAGAGCCTTTGAAAAAATTGGTAGAGATTATAGCCTCTTTTCCAGCCGTTCCAGGTCGTATGCAAGCGGTCTATAATGAATTAGGATTAAATATATTTGTCGATTTTGCTCACACGGATGATGCACTTACAAACGTTTTAGAATGTTTGCAAGAGTTTAAGCAAGGCCGAATTATTACTGTATTTGGATGCGGAGGCAATAGAGATGCTTCTAAACGCCCAAAAATGGCGCAAGTGGCTGAGAAATTTTCCGATTATTGTATTGTGACTTCCGATAATCCCCGTTCTGAGAATCCTCAAAATATTTGCCAGGAGATTGCGCGAGGGTTTAATCAACAGAATTGGGAAATAGAAATAGATCGATACGAGGCTATTAAAAAAGCCATCTACATGGCTAATCCAGCGGATGTGATTCTTATTGCCGGTAAAGGGCATGAAGCCTATCAAATTTTTTCCTACAAAACCATTGAATTTGACGATAGAAAAATTGCTGCTCAGATATGCTTGGAAAAATATAAAGATGAAATGATAAAAAAATAAATTTATGATGAAAAATTTTCAAAACTGTCTATGGATTTTTTTGTTGCTAAGCCTTGGAGGATGTAGGTGCCCTTCCAAAGAGCTGTCTAGCCAACCTGCTGTGCATTCTGCTCCTGTAGCTCAGCTTCCTGCTGAGAGTATGATGGGCGTAAAGCCTCCTATAAAGGATATTAAAAAGCCCAAACTTTCCAAAGCTGCATTGATTGTAATAGATGCCGGTCATGGGGGTGATGATTTTGGTACCCGTTCTTTATCACAGCCCAAATACCATGAAAAATTTCTTAACCTTACTACCTCTTTAGCTTTAAACGAGTTTTTGCAAAAGATGGGGTATCGAACTAGGCTGACACGTTCGAATGATGAATTTATCTCTTTGCAGAAGCGAGCAAATTTTGCCAATGACCAAGGAGCCGATCTATTTGTAAGCATGCATTATAACTCTGCGCCGGCCAAGCAAGCCGATGGTATTGAAATTTTTTACTATAAATCGGAAATAAATAAGAAGCGTTCCACGCAATCTAGTCAATTAGCTTCTTCTATTTTAGCGCAGGTTATACAAGCCACAAAAGCTAAATCTCGTGGAGTAAAAGAGGGGAATTTTGCAGTCATTCGAGAGACAAAGATGCCTGCCGTACTGATTGAAGGAGGTTTTTTGACTAACGAAAAGGAAATGAATAAGATTAAAGAGCCAGCCTATATTAAGAGAATTGCTTGGGGTATTGCCAAAGGGGTGGAGGCTTATCTAAATGAGCGCAGTGTTTCTTTGCCTTAAGTGGAGCTTTTTTTAAGAAGAATATAGCTATTTATCATTTTTCCCCCAAATAAAGTAATAGAGCGTCCTCTTGCCAATGCTTACTTTACAAAATTTCTTACATTCTCTATGCTGAAGAACATGTTCTCGTAGCTCAGTAGGATAGAGCGGTTGCCTCCTAAGCAACAGGTCGTGCGTTCGAATCGCGCCGAGGACAACTCTTTTGCTTTTTCTTGCACTTGCTCTTTACATTCATTTCTTCTCGCACTAAACTACGAAAAAATCACTCAAGGGAGGAAAATCTATGGGGCAAGCGGATATTGGTTTAATTGGATTAGCAGTCATGGGTCAAAACTTGGCTCTTAATATGAATGATCATGGCTTCATTGTTACCGTCTATAATCGTACGCGCGCCACCATTGACAGTTTTTTAAACGGCCCTGCCCAAGGATCAAAAATTATAAGTGCTTCTACTATCGAGGAATTTTGCCAATCTTTAAAGCGTCCAAGAAAAGTTATTTTAATGGTAAAAGCAGGAGAGCCTGTAGATGCGTGCATTCAGCAGCTAATACCTTATTTAGAGCCGGGGGATGTCATTATTGATGGGGGAAATAGCCTTTTTAGCGACACCAATAGACGTACTCAAGCTTTAAAAGAGAAAGGCCTTCTCTTTATAGGTAGTGGAATCTCTGGAGGGGAAGAAGGCGCACGGCATGGCCCTTCAATCATGCCTGGTGGAAATCCTGAGGCGTGGCCTTTAGTAAAGAATATTTTTCAATCTATTAGCGCCAAAGCTGACAATGGTGAACCTTGTTGCGACTGGGTCGGAGATGAGGGTGCTGGCCATTATGTTAAAATGGTTCACAACGGAATTGAATATGGTGATATGCAACTGATTTGCGAAGCATATAGCCTTTTAAAGCATGCTTTAAAGCTAAATCCTCAGCAAATAGCGCAAGTCTTTGCGCAGTGGAATAAAACAGAATTAGACAGTTATTTAATTGAAATTACAAGTGCTATTTTCAAGCAACTCGATGAAGATGGCCAGCCTTTGATAGATAAAATTTTAGATGTAGCAGGGCAAAAAGGTACGGGTAAGTGGACTGTCATAAATGCTTTAGAAGTGGGGATGCCTCTAACGTTAATTGGAGAAGCTGTTTTTGCGCGTTGTTTATCGGCTATCAAAGAAGAGCGTCTTGAAGCCAGTAGAGTGTTGACGGGACCTTCACCTTTGTATGAGGGAGATCAAGAAGCATTTATTGAAAGTATCAGGCAAGCTTTATATGCCTCTAAAATCATTAGCTATGCGCAAGGGTTTATGCTTATCCAGCAGGCAGCCAAAGATTATCATTGGAGGATTAATTTTGGAGGGGTGGCTCTCATGTGGCGAGGCGGCTGCATTATTCGGAGTAAGTTTCTTAACAATATTAAAGATGCCTATGAAAAGCAACCTGCCTTAAAAACCCTTTTATTAGATGATTTTTTTAAGAATGCATTAGTTAAAGCACAAAGCGATTGGAGAAGGGTAGTAGCTAAAGCTGTAGAGCTCGGTATTCCCACTCCTTGTTTCAGCACTGCCCTTGCTTTTTATGATGGTTATCGCAGTCCTAACTTACCAGCCAATCTATTACAGGCCCAGCGTGATTACTTTGGAGCGCATACTTATGAGCGCCTAGATCATCCGCGAGGTCAGTATTTTCACACGAATTGGACGGGTACGGGTGGTAAAGTAAGCTCTACTTCCTATAACGCTTAAAATATATAATCATACGTAGGTCTTAAAAAAATAGGAGACTACGGGGGTGATCGTCTAAAATTCTCTTTAACCTATTTCATAGCCTATCCCTTAATTTTCTTATGTATTAATCCTAAGAAAAGCAGGCGCTATTTAAAAAGAGAACATTAAGATGTAGAGTCTAGAAGCAGAAAGCTTATAGACTAAGAGATCTTTTTTAGCTGGCCTTTAGTATTATTGGATAGCTAGAGGGGTTTTCCTCCTGCCTTTATATATTTGCTTAGGAAGAGAGGGGTAGCTTAAGCTGTTATCAACAAAAAGTTTAGAGGATGAGAAGCTTCTTTGACTCTTGCGTAAATAAAATCTTTCGCTCCAAGTTATTGAACATCCTAGCTTAGGCAATCTGTAGGAATGGGTTGTTAAAAGACCTATTATAGAAAAACTTTTTTGGCTAACGAAGAGGGAGAAAAAAAGATATTTGCAAGCCAAAATAATAGGGGTTTAGAAAGGTTACCCTTTTTAAACCCCTTTAATATGTGCTATCTCAGCAATAAGTCCAAATTAAATTTAAGTTTTAGCTTACAATTTTTTCGGCTGCTGGTGCTTGAGGAGCTTCTGGAATACCTGCTTCTGCAGCTACCACAGCATTTTCTTCTTCTACAGCTTTTTCTTTTCCATTTTTTTCTTCTAATTCAACTACTGCCTCTACTGCTGCAGCATGCTTGGCCTTAGCTTTAGCTACGAGCTCTTCAGTAAAGCCCACTTTCGGTTGCATAGCTAGCTCTGCTTCCTCTTTAGCTTTTTCTGAGTCTTCAACAGCTGTCTTATGAGTTACCTTTTGCACGTTTGTCGATAGTTCTTTTTTGTCGATAATAGAAGCGGGGTGTAAAGCTTCTGCTGTTTCATGATCTTGGATAGCTTCTACATTGTGTTTATGCTTCTCATAAGCTTTAGCAGCTATTTCTTCCTTCATAGAAATTGGCTGTTTTTCTTCCTCGCTACCTTCAACATGGTCTTCTTCTTGGCTACCTGCAGTCTCTTCAATGTTTTTTGAAGGAGCAGCTTTTTTCTTAGGAAGGATTTTTAGCGTTTCATGAATTCGTGTAGCTTCTGTAGGCTTGATGAAAGACATAACCAAGGTGGCCAAAGTTGCAAAAGCAGTTGCTAATACACGGAGGGCTAATTTGGCTACATTCTTAGGACTAGCAAGCTTAGTTTTATTAAGGAGCTGAATAGCCCAAGGTTTCTTTGAAAACATTACTTGCACAGGTACTCTAAACGCACTAGCAATTGCAAATAAGGGCACGGCAATAGCATGGATAGCTGTGTCAGCAGCTAACACGCCAGCTGCTATTAAAGTTTGCTTGTTATTTTTAGATTCTCTGGCCTTTTCTAAATGCTCTGTAGTCCATTTGATAACTTTATTAGGATATTCACCTGATATAAAAGGTGTGACCAAATATGTAGACATAAAAATTACCCCTTTGAAATTGAAAAAATTTAAATTACGGTTAGTTTAAAAACCATCTATTTGTTTATATGCAATAGGCATTTATTTTCCAAAAGAAAACAATGCTAGGCGTACTACATTAAGGCGGTTCTCCTTGTGCACCATTCAAATACCAGAAGTTTAACATTTTTAGAGATTTTTGGATAGCATTTGAAATTTCTTCTTGTGCTTTTTTCTTGGGCAGATCTTTATACGCTTCCCAATAGATAGGCTTACCAAAAATGCAAGCCGTTTGTCCTTCTAACCTAGGTATCCACTTTTTTTTGGGCCAGGCTTCATAGGTACCATGAATATAGACAGGTATAATCGGGCACTGGCTTTTGCTGATAAGCATTCCTATGCCAGGCTTTATGGGTAGTAAGTGTCCGGTAGGGGTTCTCTTGCCTTCAGGAAAAATTACTACTTTTTTACTATCTTTTAATAATTGAAGAATTAATTTAAGTGAGGTTATATCTTGCGAGATGCCACCTACAGGATAAGAATTTAGGTGGGAAATCAACTTTTTAAAGATTGTATTGTTGAAAAGAGATCCTCTTGCAAGGAAGTTGACTTCCTCATCGCATGAAATAGCTACAAGAGGGGGATCTAAAAAAGAAGCATGGTTAGGAGCAAGAATGCAGGGCCCTGCAGGGAGGTGGTGTTTTCCATACACTTGATGGCGAAATAACAATGAAAAGAATTTTTTAGTACAGATATAAATTGAGCGATAAAAAAATTTCATGCCAACAAATAGTGAAGGTATATATATGTTTGCATCCTAAATAAATACCTCCTATTTATCAAGAGGATTTAAACATTACAGGATTATAGAAAATTTAACTTTTACTTGTAGCTCAAATTAAAATGTTAACAGCTTAAGGCAATAAAGGCTTTAATGCTTAGCAACATGATAAATATTGGCTTTTTAAAACGGAAGTTCCATTTTTTTTTAGAAACAATCAGTAATAAAAAAGTTATTGAATTAACAGATTATGCTTGTTATCGGCGCTTTTTTCTGGTGACTACATGCGCATGATTCTTTGGTAAAGCTTTTGGTAACTCTACTTTTAAGGCTTCAAGCATTTGTCTGTTTTGGTGACGTGGTTCGGGGATTTGCTGAAAACTTAAGCCTTCATTTACTGTCCATTCTATTAGCGTTAAAGTAGATAAACTGCGTAAGCCCTCTTCTACTGTTAAATAAAGGTCCTTCCAGGCTTTATCAAGCTCTCTGATAATCATGTAGGCTAACATTACAATTAAAAACATGGCCCCTTGTACTTTCTTCTGAACGTACATAGACTGGCCGTATCTCAAGATCGCTTTTTACTGTTCTAAAAGCTGATTCTACTCTAGCTAAATCTTTATAACGATCATGTACTTCTTGCATGCTCATTTCGTCGCAAGCAAGATCGGTTTTAATCACATAGCAACCATCTAGCTTAGCATCCTCAGCTAGTATTTCTTGATTGAGGCATATAGATAAGCTTCTATCTTGTGCGCTAACTGTCACGCAAGTCTTAAGCGCTAAACGCTCGATTTTAGCTTTAATTTTTTTCAGCGCTACTTCTACCTGTGCTTTGGGATGTGCATGTAGATAGGCATTTTGCATAGCGACCAATTTTTCTATGCTAGCTAGCTTGCTGGTACGAGAATGGGCAATTTCCTGGGTGCGCACAGGATTACGTTTAAGAATATATCTTATCCCCCCTTCTTTGACTTCAGCCAAGTTTTTATCAAATAGCGTATATTCGATCACACCTCTTTTCATTAAGATTTGAGCCTTTGTCATCGCGGTAATATAATAAAAACCATGCTCTTGTAAATTTTCGATCTGCCCGCTTTTAATCATCCCTCTATCGCCTACAAAAGTGACTTTCTCGCATTTAAAGCGTTCTTTAGCTTTTTTGATCTGAGCATGAAAGGTAGAAGTATCTTGGGTATTGCCTTTAAACACTTCGGTTGATACGGGTGTGCCATCGGCTGAACTTAGCAAGCCTATCACAATTTGCTTCTTACCTTTCTTTTTGTCTCGGTTGTAACCCCAATCGGCAAGCTCGTTTTTCTCGCCTTCTAAATACGAGCTAGTCACATCATACAAAAATAAGTGAGGGGGTTCCTTGCAAAAACTTTTAGTAAACAATCGATCTTCGATAGAGGCTTGGCTTTGGCATAACCACAAAAGATTCTTATAAAGATCTTCTTCGTTAAAGCCCTCTTGCAAGTCAATTACAGAAGTAAGGGCATATGTTTCTGTCAACCTGACGGCAGAAAGTCTTGAGCCTTGCTCTAATACGCGTGCTATCACTTGCCACAACGCGAGCTGACCTTCTCGGCTATTGCCAAGAGCATCCACAATTCCTAAACGTTTAGCCATTTGGTATATCACCCATACACCACCGACAGATAATCCCTCTTGCATTGTGGCTCCACTACACGAGGTTAAAGCTTGGAGATTACCTTTATGTTTTAAAGCTAACTCGATAGCAGCAATTTCTTCAGGTGTGCAATTGGATAGATTACCCACCGTGCGTTTTTTGACGGTTTTACCTTCTCTATAGGATTCTCGCAGCAAAATTGTTTCATAAACTTTGCCGGCAGCTGATTTGAATTTTGATCTTACTATATGCATACCTACATAAATACAGTAATAGTACCATTTATGTAAACACTAAAAACGATTTTTATCAATTTTTTAGTGACTACAATTTTTTATAAAAAAGACATAATGCTTTAATAATAAAATAATTAACTACTTCAAACCTTATACAAAAATGGAACTTCCGTTAAAAAGTACTTACGGCCATTCTACCATTGAAAACGCTGCCTTATTTTTCCTGGAATATCTTTCACTTTCAAAGGATTTTCCGCTAATACAAGCATGTAAAGATAAGGCACCTGCCCGATTTCTGCAGGAAGGCTGGTGAGCTGGTTTTGTTTTAAGTGAAGCAATCGTAATCGAGACAGCCGCCCTATTTCTGCGGGTAGACTGGTGAGCTGGTTTTGATCTAAGTAAAGCAATTGCAGCTGAGACAATTGACCAATTTCTTCAGGCAGGCTGGTGAGCTGGTTTTCGCTTAAGTGAAGCTCTTGCAGCTGAGACAATTGACCAATTTCTTCAGGCAGGCTGGTGAGCTGGTTTTCGCTTAAGTGAAGCTCTTGCAGCTGAGACAATTGACCAATTTCTTCAGGCAGGCTGGTGAGCTGGTTTTGATTTAATTCAAGCCTTTGCAGCTTGGGCAGCTGCCCGATTTCTGCAGGAAGGCTGGTGAGCTGGTTTTGGCTTAAGTGAAGCGTTTGCAGCTGAGATAACTGTCCAATTTCTGCAGGAAGGCTGGTGAGCTGGTTTTGGCTTAAGTGAAGCGTTTGCAGCTGAGATAACTGTCCAATTTCTGCAGGAAGGCTGGTGAGCTGGTTTTGGCTTAAGTGAAGCGTTTGCAGCTGAGATAACTGTCCAATTTCTGCAGGAAGGCTGGTGAGCTGGTTTTGGCTTGAATCAAGCCCTTGCAGCTGAGATAATCGACCTATTTCTACAGGCAGGCTGGTGAGCTGGTTTTGATTTAAGCGAAGCTGTCGCAGCTGAGACAATTGCCCGATTTCTGCAGGCAGGCTGATGAGTTGGTTTTTCCTTAAGTCAAGCGTTTCCAGCTGAGGCAATTGACCTATTTCTGCAGGCAGAGCGGTGAGCTGGTTTTGATTTAAGTAAAGCTCTCGCAGCTGAGATAGCTGGCCTATTTCTGAGGGTAAATAAGTCAAGCCTGCTCTAGATAAAATCAAAACCGTGATATTTTTACAATTTTCTTCAATCCAATCTCTAAGAAGCTCTCCTTTTTTTTCCAGAGGCAAGTGCTTAATTTCTTCTCGGCTCAAGTATTCTTTCCCACCAGGAAGTTTCTTCCAAATTAAAAGGCGATTAATATTTAAGAGATAAGAAGAGTAATTAGCCAGCGTTAAGCCTCTTTTTTCTTCTGTTTTCCATTTAAATTCCAAAGGAGAAAAAGACTTGGCTAAA